>JASBRM010000010.1 GCA_030149405.1 Neptuniibacter sp.
TCTGCTGAATGGATAATTCTGCGGTGAGAGTGGCCGCCTTCTTTGGTTAAGTGGTAATCATCACTTTCCTGAGTGAACGGCACCCCCTGCTGTATAAGCCACTCTATGCTTTCTTTGCCGTGTGAAACCGTAAACTCAACCGCGCTTCTATGGCTCAGGAAACCGCCAGCGGATATAGTGTCTTCTATGTGAGCCTGAGTGCTGTCTTCGGTATCAAGAACTGCAGCTATACCTCCCTGTGCAAGCCAGGTTGAACCACTGGTTAGCTCTCCTTTGCTGAGGACAGCAACTTTGGCATTTTGTGCAAGGTGCAGAGCCATGCTAAGACCAGCAGCACCGCTGCCAATGATCAGTGCATCATAGTGATGGTGAGTTGTCATAAGGTAAAGATTTCCTGAAAGAGATATCTTTAGTCGTTGGTTGTGCTTAAGGAGTATTCGAAGATATTCGACCAAAGGTGGTAATTTAGCATTTTTTTATCTTTTGTGGGAACTTCATGACCGTTTCTCACTCAGAGGAAGTGTCCAGACACTCCAGAGAAGGTTAGGATTGATGAAAAATTATTTGCTGTTGCTAATCTGTAAGTGAAATGAGCACGTTAGCTCGATGGAATTTAATCTGACAAAAATCGTTAAGGAAATTTGAGTGTCGAATGAGAGTCAGTCAGCAGTAGATCATAAGCTTGTTGTCCGGGTAAAGGCAGGTGACAAGAGAGCATTTGATCTTTTAGTAAAGAAATATCAGCACAAGATAATCGCGTTGATTGGGCGTTATGTATATGACCAGCATGAAGCTCAGGATGTGGCACAAGAAACATTCATCAAAGCCTATCGTGCCTTACCTAATTTCCGCGGTGATAGTGCCTTTTATACTTGGTTATATCGCATAGCCATAAATACGGCAAAAAATCATCTTGTTGCTAGGGGGCGAAAGCCACTGGATGTGGATGTGGATGATGCACAGTATTTTGAGGGAGAGAATGAGTTGAAAGATATCGCAACCCCTGAAAATTCTTTATATCGGGAAGAGCTGGAACAGGTGATTAAGCGGACTCTGACTAAGCTACCTGAGGATTTACGTGTTGCGCTGACTTTGCGTGAGTTTGAAGGAATGAGCTATGAAGATATCTCTGATGTCATGGATTGTCCGGTTGGTACGGTCAGGTCCCGAATATTCAGGGCTAGGGAAGCGATCGATAAAGAAATCACTCCCTTGTTAGCATGTTAACAACGCAGGAATGAAGTATTTTAGAGGTAATAGAAAATGACAGAGCGATCTATAGAACCCGTTTCTGCTTTGATGGATGGTGAGGTCTCTGACTTCGAGTTACGAAGGATTTTGGATCGAATCGAAGCTGAGCCAGAACTGGCTGAAGCATGGCAGCGATACCAGTTGATTAGTTCCGTGATGCGTAATGAAGAAACGGTGTCGCCCGATATTGATATCAGTGGTTCAGTAATGGCTGCAATAGCTGAGGAGCCTGAGTTTGAGCTCCCTGATACTGAGTCTGATTCTGACAATAAGGAAGATAACAAGCATTCCTTCTGGAAGCCTTTTGCCAGTATGGCTGTGGCTGCATCTGTAACTGCAATGGTGATTTTTGGCACTCAGAGTTTCAATCAAACGACCAACAATCAAGTAGCAGATCATCGTCCTGATTACACCTTGCCGGCCAATCCGATTTCAGATGAGTTTGTGCGGGCGCAGTTTGGGAATAACAGTGTGTCCAGAGAAGAAGGGACTGAACCGGAAATTATTCGTCTTTCAGATGGACTGGAACGCTACATCGAGCAACATCAGCACATGCTCAATAGTAAACAATCCGGCTGGGTGGCATCCTGGTTACCTGAGGGCTATCAGGAGTTAAAACAGGATGTAATGGCGCATGCTGAGGTGCAGGTGTTCAGTAATGGGCGTAACTCTTTTACTGTATGCATTGAAGATTATGGCCGCCAATCAGTGCCTGAGGGTGTTGCTCAAAAAGGAGGTATGGTTGCCGTTGGTAAACGCATGGGTGATCAGTTTGTAACCGTTGTTGGTGATGTTCCTCTGATGATTGCTGAGAGAATCGCATCCTCTGTTGAGCCTAAGTGATGATAGAAGAAAACGGAACTGTCGTTGAAGTAAACGCTGACGGTATATGGGTAGAAACCATTAAAAGCAGTGCATGCGCAAGCTGTGCTGCTCGTAATGGATGTGGGCAAAAATTATTGGCTTCTGCCGGAGATGGCAAAAGAATGGTGGTGAATGTCAGTAACCCTAATCAGCTCAATGTTAATGCACTGGATGCAGTTGTTATCGGTGTTGAGGAAGGAGCCTTTCTGAAAGCGACACTTTACGTTTACCTTGTTCCGTTGGTTGCCCTGTTTTTGGGAGCTTTGGGAGCAGAGCTTCTCAACTTGTCGGAAGGGTATATCATTTTGTCTGCATTGCTTGCTCTATCGGCAGGTCTTATCGGTGTGAAGTATTGCAGCATAACCCTTTTTAAATCATGTAAATACCAACCGGTATTGGTAAAAGTCTTTTAAGTAGATCGAAGAAAAAGGTGGAAGCTCCATGAAGCATCTTATTCGGCTTATTATTTCTTTCGTATTTATCGTTTCTTTCCCGCTTTCAGCTGCAGAGTTGCCTGATTTTAAGTCCCTTGTGAAAGAAACATCCCCAGCAGTGGTTAATATCAGCACGATCCAGAAAGCATCGGCTACGGAAAGATTCCATCAATTTCTGGGACCTAATGGTGAAGAAATTCCCGAGATGTTCCGTCACTTCTTTCGGATTCCGGAGTCTCAGCAAGATCAGCACCCTCGTAGAAGAGCGCCTCAATCATTAGGTTCTGGTTTCATCATTTCTGAAGATGGCTATCTGTTAACAAATCATCATGTTATTTCCGGTGCAGACAAGGTCATAGTTAGGTTGGCTGACCGACGAGAACTTGAGGCTGAAGTGATTGGTTCTGATGAGCGTTCTGATGTTGCGTTGCTAAAAATTCAGGCCGAGGACCTTCCGACTGTTGAGCTAGGTGAGTCAAAAGAATTGGAAGTAGGTGAGTGGGTATTGGCGATAGGTTCTCCATTTGGTTTCGATCATAGTGTAACGGCAGGGATTGTCAGTGCCAAAGAGAGAGCATTAGCCAACGAAACATACGTGCCATTTATCCAGACTGATGTTGCGATCAATCCAGGCAATTCCGGAGGGCCTCTGTTTAATTTGAGTGGCGAAGTGGTTGGGATTAACTCGCAAATTTATACCCGATCAGGTGGTTTTATGGGTTTGTCTTTTGCGATCCCGATTGATGTAGCCATGGATGTTGCAGATCAACTAAAAAGCAACGGCTATGTAACCAGAGGCTGGCTAGGTGTGATAATTCAGGAGGTTAATCGTGATTTAGCTGAATCGTTTGGCCTTGATAAACCTGCAGGAGCGTTAGTTGCGAAAGTGTTACCGGGTAGTCCTGCAGAAGCTGCTGGGCTGCAGAATGGTGATGTGATCCTGAAGTTTGAAGGTGAAGAGGTCAATCTCTCTTCAGATCTCCCTCACTTTGTCGGAAGAGTGAAACCAGGAGAAAAAGCCCGTGTCGAGATTGTTCGATCTGGAAAACGGGAGACCATTTGGGTTGAAATAGGTGTTTTACCCAATCAGGATGAATTAGCTCAGGTGCATAAGAAACAAACACAACCTGAAGGGGGCAATGTCCTTAAGCTTGAGGTGGTTGAACTCGATGAGCAAAGGAAAGAAAAGTGGCAGGTTGGTTCAGGTGTTGTGGTGAAAAAAGTGGGACCAGGTGCAGCAGCCGATGCCGGACTAATGGCTGGTGATGTGATTACAATGCTTAATGGTGAAAAGGTTGAATCAGTAAGTTCGTTTCAGTCAATTTCAGCATCCTTACCTAAAGGAAAAGCCGTACCTATGCGAATAGTGAGACGAGGAAGCCCTTTATTTATACCTATTAAAATACCACAGTAATCAAATGTAGGTTATGGATCGAATTAGGAGGCTTTGGCCTCCTTTTTCATAGCTCCTGCACTGTAAATGCTGTAAAATCCCGCGTTTTCCGCGAGTTATATAGAACGGTGTCCTACACGTGAGCAATCTCGATCATATTCGAAACTTTTCCATTATCGCCCATATCGATCACGGCAAGTCTACTTTAGCGGACCGTTTCATTCAGATGTGTGGTGGTCTTAGTGATCGAGAAATGGAAGCTCAGGTACTGGACTCTATGGATCTTGAGCGTGAGCGAGGAATTACGATCAAGGCTCAGAGTGTGACTCTGAATTATAAAGCCCAAAATGGTGAAACCTATCAACTTAACTTTATCGATACACCAGGCCACGTGGATTTCTCTTATGAGGTGTCTCGTTCTCTCGCCGCTTGTGAAGGTGCGCTTTTGATTGTGGATGCTGCGCAAGGTGTAGAGGCTCAGTCAGTTGCAAACTGTTATACAGCGATTGAGCAAGGTTTAGAGGTTGTTCCGATTCTAAACAAAATGGACTTGCCGCAAGCTGAACCGGAGCGAGTACGTGTTGAGATTGAAGAAGTTATCGGTATTGATGCTAACGATGCTGTAGCGTGTTCTGCCAAAAGCGGAATGGGCGTTGAGGATGTCCTCGAGCAGTTGGTTAAGGAAATACCGCCACCTGAAGGTGATGTAGATGCTCCGCTACAAGCTTTAATCATCGATTCATGGTTCGATAACTATCTTGGGGTTGTCTCCTTGGTACGTGTTACGCAGGGAACTCTGAAGAAAAAAGATAAGATTCTGGTTAAATCTACCGGTCAAAACTACCAAGCTGAATCGGTAGGTATTTTTACACCGAAGCAGACAGAAACAGGTGTTTTGCACGCAGGTGAAGTAGGTTTTATTGTTGCTGGCGTTAAAGACATTCATGGTGCACCTGTAGGTGATACTTTGACCCATGTTAAAACTCCAGAAGTAGAGAGCCTTCCTGGTTTCCAGAAAGTCCAACCTCAGGTTTACTCTGGTCTATTCCCTACAAGTTCTGATGATTACCAAGATTTCCGTGAAGCATTGGACAAGCTGACGCTGAATGATGCTTCTTTGTTCTTTGAACCAGAAACATCCGATGCACTTGGTTTTGGTTTCCGTTGTGGCTTCCTTGGTATGCTGCACATGGAGATCATTCAGGAGCGTCTGGAGCGTGAGTACAATCTTGATTTGATCACTACTGCTCCAACTGTAATTTACGAGTTGGAGATGAATAATGGCGATGTTATTCAAATTGATAGCCCATCAAAACTTCCAGATCCAGGTTCTATCAACGAAATGCGTGAGCCTATCGTTGAAGCCAATATCTTAGTTCCTCAGGACTATCTGGGCCAAGTGATCGGGCTGTGTGTTGAGAAGCGTGGGCTTCAAAAACAGATGAACTACGTGGGTAATCAGGTGCAGATTACTTACGAATTGCCGATGGCTGAGGTGGTGCTGGATTTCTTCGACCGTTTGAAGTCTG
>JASBRM010000026.1 GCA_030149405.1 Neptuniibacter sp.
AAGAGCAGAGCAAACATTACCTCTACCGGTTTCAGGCACGTTTACCTGAGGCGGGGACCATCGCGATTTTTGATCGTTCCTGGTACGGCCGGGTGCTGGTTGAGCGCATTGAAGGTTTTGCGGATGAGAGTGAGTGGCAGCGGGCTTATCAGGAGATTAACGAGTTTGAACGTAGCCTGATTGATGACGGCGCACGGATCATCAAAATCTTTATGCATATTTCCCCGGAAGAGCAGCTTAAGCGGTTTCAGGAACGACTGAATAACCCGGTTAAGCGCTGGAAGCTGACCACTGAGGATATCCGCAACCGCGGCAAGTGGGATGAATATAAGGAAGCGACTGATCAGATGTTTGAGTACACATCGACAGAAGCCGCACCCTGGCAGATTATTCCCGGCAACCATAAATGGTTTGCCCGTATTGATGTTTTAAAGACGGTTGTAGAGTTACTCGCAGAAGGTGTAGATATTGATCCCCCGGAACTGGACCCTAAAGTCACAAAAGCGGCCTATAAAGCCCTCGGAATTAGACCAAATGGGGATTAGTTAACGAAACACTAATGTAATAATTCGCGTGCATTATTAGCTTCAGATAAAAATGAGGTTAATAAAAATGACAGAAAGCAATCTAAAAGATCAGCTGAAGCAGTTGCTGAAACGCGGTTACTCCGAAATTGACGTTCGCAACCTGGCTATGGCTCCGGCTCATATCGTTGATCAGGCCGTTACTGAATATCATTCCGACCTGAACCTTGAAGAGCAGACGTCTAAAGTTCAGCACAATCAGGCTAGTTTCGCGATGAGCCTGGGTGGTTAATCCTCCCGGCTCATCTCTGCCCCCTTCCATACCCCTCCGAAAAGCCCATCAGAATCAATCTTTAGCATAATTAAGCTGGTATCCATTTTCTGTTCAGATACAATTCACACTTGTTGGTGTATTAATAGCGTTGTATAGCGGTATTTGGCTTTCTTGAGGGAGAAGCTTGATAACCCAACACATAATCTTTGAGCACACAGGAAAAATTAAAATGAAAAAAGTACTGATTGCAGCAGCGGCAGCTGCCCTGATGGTACCTGCTGCAGCAATGGCTGAGCGTGATGGTGCAACTGTTTACAACACTAAATGTGCTATGTGCCACGCTGACGGCGTAGCGAATGCTCCTAAGTTGGGCGATGCAGCAGCATGGGCTCCTCGTGTAGAAATGGGCATCGATGGTCTGCTGGCTTCTGCTAAAAAAGGTAAAGGCGCAATGCCACCAGCGGGTCTGTGCATGGATTGTACTGATGGTGAGCTGAAAGCTGCTATCGAATTCATGGTAGACAACTCTAAGTAATTAGAGAACTAAGCCTGAATAAAAAAAACCGCCTGATGGCGGTTTTTTTGTGTCTGAATATTCGCTTCTGAATTCCGTCTGATCAGAAGATATCTGTCGGTCTGAGATCAATCAACTGACTTTCCGGATCATCTTCGGAAGTCGCCTGAATCTTGTCCAGAGACTCTTTGTCCTTACCCTTAGTTACAATGATCTCTACACGACGGTTCTTGATTCGGTTTTCACGAGTGGTGTTGGGTACCAGTGCTTTAGTATCCGCATAACCGATAATACGAAAACGGGACTGATCAATGCGTGGATCGCCAAACAGTTCATTACCCACAGCAAGTGCTCGTGCTACAGACAAGTCCCAGTTGGATTCATAGTCTCGACCTGCATACGGGATGTTGTCAGAGTGACCTTCAATCGCCACATTACCTTTGACACCCAGCAGTACATCACGAATCTTCGCCAGTACCGGAATCGATTCAAATTTCAGCTCAGCTGAGCCAGAATCAAACGAGCCTTTCTCTTTAATTCGGATGATGATTTTCTTGCCGTCAGTTTCCACTTCAACACTACCATCACCAATCTCTTCAGCCAGAGCTGCGGCGAATTCAACCGCTTCTTCTTTAGCTTCCTGCTCCTGCTGTTTCTGCAGTTCTTCTGCTTCACCCGCTTCTTTATCCGGGGAATCGCTCTCACCCTCTTTCGACCGGATATCCAACGTATTCATATCGTTGTTTACTGTCATCTGTCGAACTTCGTTCAACGGAGTCGGTTCTGGTCGACCAGGGCTGAATTCCTGCGCGATGATCGAGGTACCTTTTGGGATATCCTCTACTTTGATCTGATTTTGAACACCAAACGCTTCACGCATAGAACCTGCAAGCTGCTTAAACTTCAGTACGTCCATTTCCGAGAAGGAAAGCAGAAGTACGAAGAAGCACATCAACAGCGACATCAGGTCGCCGAAGGTCGCTAACCACGCCGGTAAGCCGGCGGGGCAGGGGGGGCATTCTTGTTCTTCGGAGTCGTCACTCATCTATACAGTTCCTTATCCGAATTAACCTTCAGCCGCAGCGCGTTTCTTCTCAGGCAGATAGTTACGCAGCATCTGCTCGATTACACGTGGGTTTTGACCGGCCTGAATAGCCAACAGGCCATCAATGATCAGGTCATTATTGAGAGCTTCTTCATCCTTACGAACGTTCAGCTTGTCTGAAATAGGAATACAGACCATGTTCGCCAGCATCGCACCGTACAGGGTTGTCAGCAGGGCTACCGCCATCGCAGGACCGATCGATTTCGGGTCACTCATGTTGGACAGCATCTGTACCAGACCAACCAGTGTACCGATCATTCCCATTGCCGGGCCTACATCACCCAGAGAGGAGAAGATTTTGGCACCGAATTCATGACGATCATGGGTGAGTTTGGCTTCTTTCTTAAGAAGCATTTTGACAATTTCGGGGTCGTGGCCATCCACAAGAAGTTGAATGCCACGCTGCATGAAGTCACTGGTTACTTCTTTGTCTTCCAGAGACAGTAGACCACCTTTACGTGCCGCATCTGCCAGTTCAACTGTCTCAGCAATAATATCTTCTGGATTAAGCGACTTGAACATGAATGCTTTGCCAGCAATCTTACCGGCCGCAAGGAACTGCGCCAGCGTAAACTGCATCAGCACTACGAACAGGGAGCCACCGATTACGATCAACAGCGAAGGAGGGTTGATGAAGACGCCTACGTCCCCACCCATAACCATCGCGGCTACTACAATACCAAAACTACCTAATAAGCCGACGAGCGTTGCTATATCCACTCATTACTCCTTAATCAAGCCGGGAACTCTGTTCAAGCTTTATATCCGAACTGCCTATCATAGCAAAAATGTCTTAGTAGTCATCCATCCTACAATCGTTTAATCAATAAAAATGAGCGATAATTGATTCTATTTTAAGGCTTAGGTAAGTTTACCCCTTTCATATAAGATATTTCCCATGCCACGTAAGAAGAAAGCCCCCGATTTCGAACAGTCTCTGCAGGAGCTGGAAACCCTTGTTACCAAAATGGAACAAGGAGATA
>JASBRM010000179.1 GCA_030149405.1 Neptuniibacter sp.
GGTCTCTCTGCGCCTGGCTGGTTACTTGTCTCTCTAGGCGGCGTTGTGCAGAAATATCCCGGAATACGACCAGACATTCACTACCAGCACCGCTACAGCGTAGCTCTACCCATTTAGTTTCTTTTAGACCCTGCTCTTTTAAGCTTGGGTTATGTTCGGGACGAAGTTGAATATCAGTCTGTTTAACTTTTTTCTTTTCGACCGCTTTTACCGCAGCAGCCGTGATTGATGATGAAATATCTGCCGGAAATACCTCTTCCAGCTTACGTCCTGTCACCGCATCAGCATCAATCCAGGTAGAGTTGCCAGCAGAACAAGTCATAATCAAACCGGCGACCGGATCAATTACCATCACCACATCAGACGTAGCGTTCAGTAGCGCTTCAAAGCGTGCTTGAATCTGTTTATCGGACATCCACCTATCTCCATGACAAAACTAGAACTATCAAAAAGATAGCTGTTTGCAAGGAAGCGGACAACCTGTTTTTAGATTTATTTTCAGAACATCGGGTGCGACGGATGATCCTAGAGAATGTGATATTCCAAAGGGGGAAAACCGTTAAACTCGATAGAACTATAACTGGTGGTGTAGGCACCGGTTGAATACCAGAAGATGTGGTCACCAATCTCTAATGATAAGGGCAGTTCATACTTATGCTGTTCATACATAATATCGATACTGTCGCAGGTTGGCCCTGCAAGAATAACCTCATCCACTTCGCCGTCTTTATCAGTATCAATATGGTATTTAATCGCTTCGCCAAGCGTTTCAATTAAGCCATTAAAAACACCCACATCTGTATATACCCATCGTTCCAATGCGGTAGATGACTTCCTTGAGATCAGGACCACTTCCGAAACAATAACTCCGGCATCACCGACTAAAGATCGGCCAGGCTCCAAAATGAGCTTGGGAACATCCTCACCAAAATCTTCTTTCAAAAAACGAGAGATCTCTTCAGCGTAGGTCGAAAATTCATTGGTTTTCTGTAGATAATTAGCAGGGAATCCACCGCCCATATTGATCAACTCAAGCGTGATTCCGAAATCCTGTTTCAGGCGTTCAAATATCACTTTAACTTTAGCGATCGCCCCATCCCAAACGTCGATATCTCGCTGTTGAGAACCCACATGAAACGAAACGCCGTAAGGAATCAAACCCAGATCTCGGGCCATAACCGCCAATTCAACCGCCATTTCCGGGTTGCAACCAAATTTACGGGACAGCGGCCAGTCAGCCCCTTCTGAACCATCTGTTAAAACACGGATATATACTTTCGAGCCCGGAGCATTTTTTGAAAGATTGATCAGATCTGCTTCAGAATCGGTAGCGTACAGGCGCACACCTTTCTCAAAGAAATACTTCACAGCAGAGGCTTTTTTTATCGTATTGCCATAACTAACCCTTTCAGCGGCAACACCAAACTGTAGAACTTTATCCAGTTCCTGAGTGGAAGCAATATCAAAACTCGAACCGGCTGCAGCCAGCATTTCAATGACTTCATCAGAGGGGTTTGCCTTAACGGCATAATAGATATCCGCAGTTGGGAAACCACCTTCCAGTTCGTCATAACGGCTTTTAATGACAGAAAGATCCAACGCCAGAAATGGCGTCTGTTTCGTAGCAATCAATTGCTGCAGTTTTGATGCAGCTTCAGCACTAAAAGGTGGCGGTAATTTCATCTTTGAGACACTTTCAAAAAGATTGGGGAGAAAAAACAGGCGCGCAGTATAATCAGGAAACCTGGAATAGGCCAGCGTATATTTTGGCGCCTGTTTTTGGGGCCGAACTCAGCTAAATTCGCTTATAACTCGACTCCCTGAGAGACTATTTTTTCAATTTCAGCAAAACTTTTCGCCTCGTACATCACATCAAAACCAATTTTCAGGCATCTTGATATATCGCTGGAAGAGATAATGCCTCTCACCCGCATAACCCCAGCGGTACTCTCGTCTACGACGACAACATGCTGAGCGCCAGAGCCTTTAAGTGTCAGCATGATATCTCCAACTTTGGCATCCCTGATCTGCGGATAAGTTAAAGCTCTGATATGAAGCTTACTCAACATAATATGCCTGATTTGTACCTGGTCACGGCTGACGCCATCACGTTGCATAAAGGCCATGACCTTTCGCCCCTGAAGATCCGCTGCGGTCACAATGCCGGAGAAGTTATTATCGTTATCCACCACAAAGAGTAATCGCACGTGCTGGCTTTTCATATGTTCAATGGCATCATCAATAGCCATTGATTCAATAACTGTTACAGGTTTGGTTTGCGTAAAATCGGTTAATGTTTCAAGTGCAGGACTATGGAGTGAGACAGCTTTGTTCGACTGTTCAGGTGTCATGATAAAGTCGACTTCTGCTATCTCCTGAAGACGGATATGTTTAAATTCCTGAAACATAGATTCCTCTTTTATTATTTTTTCTTTCAGGATAGACGAGGAATAAAACTTTGCCCTAGCACTTAAAACAAAAAAGCAGCCGCAGGGCTGCTTTTTTGAAAGAGTGTGAATTAATAACCCAATTCGCTGGGGTCAATCACAACACCTAAAGAACGCTTATCGATAAACTTACCTTTAGCGGTTTCCTTGTACCTAAATGTAACTTTTTTACCGATCTCTATTTCCAGCTCTTTGTCCGGTGATAAGTAAGAGTAGCAGTCCCCTTCCACCGTAATTTTATGAATATAGTACGGGGGCATACCTACCCACTCAGTAAAAGGCCCTTCGGTTTCTACTTGTTCCAGAATACCCCGACCCGATAAGCTCGGCTTTTTCTTATAGCCAGAGCGGCGGTTACTGAAGTTACCAGCCATTCATACTCCTTTACTGTCTAGGAATGATCTTCATTTAT
>JASBRM010000044.1 GCA_030149405.1 Neptuniibacter sp.
CCCACAGTGCTATACCAACGACATTTTTGTCTTTGGTATGCAGCGTGGTAACGGCGAAACTATTTGGCAGATCAAACAGTATATCGGTTATGTATCTACTGCCCTGCAGTGGGAGTACCGCGTGAGTATCAGCCTGCGTAATGTCATTATCTCTGGCTTCCACGACAGCATTGGCATGTACACTAAGAGCAGTGACAAAGAGAAACAGGTCGCTGACCAGTGGCTTGAACTGCTGGGCATGAAAGATCGTGCGGACCAACCTTACAATCAGCTTTCTTTTGGTGACCAGCGTCTGTTACTTATCGCCCGCGCAATGGTTAAGCACCCTACTCTTTTGATTCTGGATGAGCCTTGTCTGGGTCTTGATGACATCAACCGACAACTGGTTCTAGCGCTCATAGAGAAGATCTGCGCCAGCGGTGAAACAACGGTTCTATATGTGAACCACCATGCAGAAGATCAGATCAGCGGAATAAAGCAGTTCAAAAAGCTTTAAAACCCACAAAACGCTATAAACAGCTAACTAATTGAGTTTGATCAATTAGTTAGCTGCACCCCCAATATTTGTCCGCTATAGTTAGTCCTGACAGTTTGTTGAATTATCGCCGCAGCACAGGCCACTGCTCAGATGGAATTGCTCTGGATCTATTTAATTTTTGCGACACTGTTGGTATTGCTGTTTGACTTCACCAACGGCTTCCACGACGCATCTAATATGGTTGCTTCTGTTATAGCGTCCAGAGCTATGACACCTGCCCAATCGGTCCTTATAGTCGGCTTTTTCACCTTCCTTGGCCCCTTACTGGGCGGTACTGCGGTTGCCAACACCATAGGTAAATTTGTGGTGCTGGATGATCTTCCAACTGAACTATCTCTGGCTGTTGTTATTTGCGGGCTTTTTGCCGCGACATTCTGGAATCTGCTCACCTGGTGGCGCGGTCTTCCCTCATCCTCTTC
The DNA here is from genome assembly GCA_030149405.1 of Neptuniibacter sp. Lineage (GTDB taxonomy): Bacteria > Pseudomonadota > Gammaproteobacteria > Pseudomonadales > Balneatricaceae > Neptuniibacter. Next base: position 958 of record JASBRM010000044.1, read on the forward strand.
ACACGCGTTAGTGGGCGGGCTAGCAGGAGCCGTAGTTATTTCTGTAGGACCTGACCACGTACTTTGGGGTTTCAGTCAACTCACTCATGGTGAGGTAACAGGGGTCACTAAAGTACTTCTAGCTTTATTTCTCTCACCACTTGCTGGTTTCTGGGTGGGGTTTATTTTGCAAAGAATCACCCTGTTTTTGTTTCGCGCAGCAAGTCCTTTAATCAATCGGGAACTGCGTGGCGCTCAATGGATATCTACTGCGGGGTTAGCCTTTGCTCATGGCGCAAACGATGCTCAAAAAAGCATGGGTATTTTGACTTTATGCCTGCTGATAAGCGGTGAGATTTCCGAATTTATTGTTCCATTCTGGGTTGTTCTGGTCTGCGCCAGTGCAATCACATTAGGTACAGTACTTGGAGGCTGGAGAATCGTTCGCACACTGGCGTTTGCGATCTATAAGATACGTCCACTGCACGCGGTTAATTCCCAGCTAAGTTCTGGCGGAGTTGTGTTTATGGCTTCACTGATAGGCGCTCCCGTATCAACAACGCATGTAGTTTCGTCATCAATCATGGGACTAGGAGCAGCAGAAAGGCCTAAAGCCGTTCGCTGGAAAAAAGCCAGAGAGATTGCCATGACCTGGCTACTGACAATTCCAGGCTCTGCATTCGTTGCTATTGTCTGTATTGGAATTCTTAAACTTTTAGGATCGGTGTGAGGTTAACTATGAAAAGCAGTAAACCCTCAAATATTTTTCAGAAGATACTCGACAGAGTCATTCCTACACCTCCTGATTTTTTCAGCCTTCTGGCCGAACAAAGTGCCATGGTGACGGTGACTATTCGCAACTTGGATCAATACATGGTCAGCGCTGAACCAGGCCTAGCAGATGAGTTGGCAATTGATGAACACCAGGCCGATACCCTGAAAATACGTAACCTGCATCAACTCAACCGCGCCTTTTCAACACCGATTGACCGTGAAGATATTTACCGTGCGATAGTTTCCCTGGACTGGATCATCACCCATTGTAAAAGCACCATCAACGAGATGCTTGATCTTGATGTGGCGCCAGACGAACACATGCGCAGGATATTAGAGGAATTATTAGCAGGTTCAGAGGCGCTTGAAAGAGGTTTTAATGCCCTTTCAACCTATCCTGCAGACACTCAAAAAGAAGCTCAGGCGGCTCGCCATGCTCACCGCAGGATAGAACGATTCTACCGCCATAGCCTTGCCGAACTGTTTCAGGGAGAAGTGACAGCAGAGATGCTGAAAAAACGAGAGATCTATCACCACCTTATGGATGGATCACGACACCTGCACCAAACTGCCAATGTGTTACACGATATTATGGTGAAGCTGGTCTGATTCCCCGTTGATACTGATTCTGCGATGAGATTAATTAATCTTCCTGCGTAACGCTCATTTTCATTACAAAAGACTCACCCGGCTCAAGAGATTTCAGGTTATCCAGAACATGGGCCGATTCCAGACAGATCATCCGTTGGTAAGCATCATCCGCAAAATTGCTCAGGCGTTTAGCCTTATCCTGCCATGGATTCCATACCACCATATCGGGTGCATTATCCGCATCCAAAAGTATCGTTCGTTTAAAACCGCTATCACTGAGTCGTACAGCTTTCTCCAGATTCTGATAGACCCGATCAACTTCACCATCTATGCAAACCGGAGCCTCATCAGTCTCAGGTTTCCACTCATTCAGTGTATCGAGGTAACGGATACCTTCCAGACCAGAAACAGAGACAGCCTCTATTTCACTGATATTGAGATAGGTATGTAGTGCCGAAGTAAAACTAAACGGCTTATCACCGGTATTTATAACGGTAAATTCAAGTGTTAGCTGCTCAGCAACCGAGACTTTCAGTTGCAGTTTCGCAGCAAACGGCCATTGCGCATCAGGCAATACATTAAGAGAAAGCACCAGTTCCGTTGTCGATGGGTCAACATGCTCAATGCTGTCCAGATTCCACTCACGACCCCGAACAAAACCATGGGCTAGCGCATCAGCAGGAAATTGTGATTTGACCTGCTCTGGGTTGCACTCAAGGTTGCCAAACCAGGGCCAGCAGATTGGGATGCCACCGCGCAGCGGTTTACCGGCTTTGAAATCACACTGGTCACTCAGCCAAAGCAGTGGTTGTTGCCCTTTTTGCTGACCTTTTTGTTGATACTCTGCAACCTGCGCACCTTGTAGGAAGATGGTTGCTTTGGCTGCTTTATTCTCAACGGCTACCGCAATCAACTGCTTATGAAGCTCAATGCTTATACCCGGCAGCTCACCAAATTTTTGATACAAACCTTGAAGCTGTTCAGCCAAATTCATCAACGTTTCCTTTTACCTCTTACCCTTACCTAGCGCTCGCTTTTTCGCTCTCTGTTTCTGCGCGCTCTTGCTGTTCTTACGCGAAACTTCGACCACCCGCATAGGATCAGGTTCAAAACCTTCCAGCCACTGTTGTGGTAAGCGCGTATCCAGCAAAGCCTCAATCTCTTCCAGCAGGTAGTTTTCCTCCTCAATCAGAAGAGAGATAGCTTTACCTTTATGCCCCGCCCGCCCCGTACGGCCGATACGATGCACATAATCCTCGGCCTTGTAGGGCATCTCATAATTAATCACACAGGCAAGCTGATTAATATCAATGCCACGGGCTGCGACATCAGTAGCTACCAGAACGTGAACCTCAGCCTTTTTAAAAGCATCGAGTGCTTGCTCACGGGCTGTCTGGCTACGGTCGGCATGCAGTGATTCACTGGCAATACCAGATTCAGTCAACTGAGCAGCGAGCTGATCCGCCCCCTGCTTGGTGCGGCTGAAGATCATCACCTGTGACCAGTCACTGCGCTTAATCAGATGGCTGACGATCTCAGTTTTGCGTTCAGGATCGCAGTTATAGATCACCTGCTCTACATGTTCAGCGGTATCATTCCGCTGATCCACTTCAATCAGCTCAGGTTTTAACAGCAGGTTTTTACCAAACTTGTAGATATTGTCGCTCAGCGTTGCCGAGAACAGCAGTGTTTGTCGCGGCTGCTTCTCACGTTTCGGCAACTTACTGATCACCATCCGAATCTCATCCTTAAAACCCATATCGAGCATACGGTCTGCTTCATCAAAAACCAGAAGCTCAATACTCCTAAGATCAACCGCACGCTTCTTATGCAGATCCAGCAATCGCCCGGGGGTAGCCACCAGCAGATCGATACCTTTTTTGATCTGATCCACCTGCGGGCCAATCCCCACACCGCCATAGATCACAGCAGAACGAAAACCTGTGCCTTTCGCGTACTTTCTGCAGCTGTCATTCACCTGTTGCGCTAACTCGCGTGTTGGCGCAAGAATCAGGGCTTTTAAGCATTTACTGTCTTCGCTGAAATCATCAGCAGTCAACAGCTTGTGCAGTATCGGCAGTACAAACGTTGCGGTTTTTCCGGTACCTGTTTTCGCGCCAACCAACAGATCCTTTCCATCAAGGATGGCTGGAATGCCTTGTAACTGAACCGGCGTTGGTTCGCTGTAACCCGCTTTTTCAATCGCCTGAAGTAATTGCGGAGAGAGAGGAAGATCGGTAAAAGACATATCAACTCGCCAGTATTCTTAGTGGCAGTGCCAGGGCGCTGTTTTCACCCTGCCCCAAGTGCCAGATTATCCAGCTTAAGCCACCTACGGTAGCAAAGTACCAGCAGCCAGAAACAATCTGCCCGTATCGATCCAGCGGCAACAGATCACTGTGGTGACGCTGTTTCCACTCAAACAGTATTTCAATACTGCCTATCGCCAGCAGAAAACCCAGTAAAGCCAGACCAAAGGTATAACTGACCGCCACACCCGCAATAGCACAGACCACACAAAACAGCAGACCCACCACCGAGTTTACGGAAAAAGAGATGCTTTTCAGTACATGGCCACCATCCAGCGGCAGAACCGGCAACATATTAAACAGGTTCAGCAACGCATTAAATGCCGCAAGCCCCGCCAACAGCTCTATATCCGTAATCCAGTACAACACCAGACAAACCAGCGAGAGGAACAGACCGTAACATGGCCCCATGATCGAGATATAAACATTCTGCCAGCGGGTGTTTATACGATCATCAGAGACGGCCAAACCGCCGACAAAGGGGATCAGGTAAATACCTTTCGTTTTCAGGCCAAAACGCTGCATCGCTCGGATATGGCCATATTCATGAAATACCAGACAAAGGATCAGAGCAATCGCAAACTCAATCGAAAACAACCACGTATAAGCGGCAAGGCTGCCCGCAGCAAACAACACTTTAACCACTTTGGCGCTTTTAAACAGTTTCAGCGCCAGCGAACCCAAACCCAGAATGCTGAATTTCCTTGGCTGCTTAACCCGGTTAACAAGCTCCTGAGACTCAATATCCTGCTCAGTCACATCACCTTCAGCCAACAACTGCTCACCCACCTCAAGCTGATAACTCAGCGCAAACGGCTGCCAGTTTAACTTCAGCTTCAGGGTGCAGTTTATCTGCCTGGGTTCAACATCAGCCTCAGCCATCGCCTCATTCTGTGCTTGCAGAATAAAACTATGCTCAAAACTCTCACCCGCATCCGCATTAGCACTGATCTGAGACACCAACTGATTGTCCCAATACAACGCCTGCCAGCCCGCCATCGAGGCCTCCAGACGTAACTCTTTCCCCAGACAATCAATACGTAATAACTGCACAACACCAGCCTTCAGATTCAAAGCAGCGGATTATAACGGAAAGCCGCACACCAGAAATGCTAAATACATAAAATAGGATGTTCCATTCACCCATTCTCTATGCGACTATCAACGAACCAAGGAGATATCAGGTAGCCCGCTTTAAAGGATTAAATATTAGTGATTCCTATTAATAATCATTTTTGAGTTTTGAAGCAGAAACACGACAAGCTGTCGTATTTCCGCTCAAAACCAAATGCAAAATCCCTTTTAAAGCCCCGATTTATCATCAGTTACCCAGATAATCTCGAATAAACGTTATTGGAGATATATGACACGTTTCGCTTTTCTACAAAGACCTTGTCGTATATTTAGCTGTTAGGCCTATAGGAGGCAGATTATGACAATAAAAAAGGAAGCTGCTTATCACGAGGCTTCGCATGCGGTAGTGGCTCATAAATCCAAATTTCATAGCCTCGTTGGTGATGTAAATTTAGAACAGTATGGAGCAGGTGAGATATTTATATCGCTCTCAAAATCAAAATGTACTTCCGCGGGGAAAAAATCTACACCTGAAACTCAAAAAGACAAAGAGGTCGCAAAAGAACTGGCTGTTATTTTATGTGCAGGATTGATGGGTGAAATAATCGCAGCTGAAAAAGATTCTAGTCTTACCCCAAACGAACATTGTGCAGTGCCCGATCATGAGCTTGCTGTGCAACAGCTCGCAATGGCTGGCCTTAGTAAAAAATACGATCTTCATCAAAATGCAGCTCGAGAAATTCTTAACCAAGAATGGGAAACTGTCGAAAAATTAGCAACCTATCTTTTTGAAAATCATAGTGCAGATCCAACTAAAATGGCGGAAATCATTGATGCTGCCTAACAATCACATCAACTACGCTCCCTCTGGTCGCCGGACGCTCCTGTCGTCGCGCCGGTTATGTGGGCGTTAAGTTACTAAGGAGTATATGTGTCAAAGGACATTGCTAAAGACATTGAAAGCGCAACATCTGTTGTTAAAAGCATCCCTGAGTTTTTGAAAGCTGTCACTGATGTAATGCAAACACCTGGTGGCTGGGTATTACTCGGAGTAGTTTTGGTATGGTTTTTATTAAACAAAGATTTATCTAGGTTTTTAAATATATTCGAAGCAAAAGAAAAGAAAAGGCTCGACAAGTTGGAAGTTTATGTCAGCAATAAAGATGCTGCTAACGAGGAAGCTCTTGGCGTAATTAAAGATCTCAGAGACGCCCACTACTTCAAAGTTGCAACTGATATATATGCAGAAAAAAATCTTCGAGATTCGTTAATTAACCTGCACAAAAGAACTTCACATACCATTAATTGGATAAACATAAAAAGAGCTATGCCTTACATCGAAGCAAATTCTGATTACGAAGTAGCTATTAGAGAGCAAAATTGGCGAGAAAAGGCAGGGTATTATTATAATCAAATTATAGGTTGGTTATTCTTAGGGTTTGCCACCGCGTTGTCTTTAGTCTACTTATTCTCAAGCAATAAAGAACTTGCTCAGTTTGGCATTTGGATATCTTCAACCCTTTTTTGTGCCATCTTCGCTATATTTTCATTTTCGCAAAACTTTCCTATAAGTTCTGCCAAGAAAATTGAAGCAGAGCTGAAGCGTATTCAGGAAGATCCTGAAAATGAGCAAACAGAAGGCTCAGAGGAAACGTAACTTAACAAGAATGTCAATCGGAACGCCAAAAGCTACGCTTTTGGTTCCCTACGCTGGCGCTCCGGCGCCCGCTTAAATGGACGTTAATTTCCTCGCCACTAGCAGCTGCGAAGCAGCGTTCTCGCTACTCGTAGCTGCGCCTCGCGCAGCGTCCTCCCTCCAACCAACTCACTCCAGCCCCCAATTACCCTATTAACCTTGACCTACTCCTAAGCCGATTCCTATTTAACCCTCCCCCAGATCTTGGCATAATGCGCGGCATTCATATCGTCCCACCGATATCATCAATTCAAACCGGAATAATACATTGCTAACCACAGCCAATATCACCATGCAGTTTGGCGCTAAGCCACTTTTTGAAAACGTTTCAGTTAAATTTGGCGAAGGTAATCGCTACGGCCTTATCGGGGCCAATGGCTGCGGTAAATCTACTTTTATGAAGATTCTGGGTGGTGATCTTGAACCCTCCTCCGGTAATGTTTCTAAAGACCCTAACGAGCGCATCGGTAAGTTGAAGCAGGATCAATTCGCCTACGAAGAGTTCAGCGTGGTTGATACGGTGATTATGGGCCATGAAGAGCTGTGGGCCGTTAAATCTGAACGTGATGCGATCTATGCCAAAGCTGAGATGACCGAGGAAGATGGCATCCGTGCGGCGGAACTCGAGGGCGAGTTTGCTGAGATGGATGGCTACAGCGCAGAATCCCGTGCCGGTGAACTGCTTCTCGGCGTGGGTATTCCCATTGAGCAACATTTTGGCCCCATGAGTGAGGGTGCACCGGGCTGGAAGCTGCGTGTTTTATTGGCACAGGTTCTTTTTTCTGAACCGGATATCATGCTGCTCGACGAACCTACCAACAACTTGGATATCAATACGATCCGCTGGTTGGAAGGCATTCTCAATGAGCGTAACTGTACGATGATCATCATCTCCCATGACCGTCACTTTCTTAACAGTGTCTGCACCCATATGGCGGATCTGGATTACGGTTCTCTGCGTCTCTACCCGGGTTCTTATGATGAATATATGACTGCGGCAACACAGGCCCGCGAACGAATGCTTGCCGACAACGCAAAAAAGAAAGCGCAGATTGCTGAACTACGTACCTTTGTCAGCCGTTTCTCTGCTAATGCGTCTAAGTCTAAACAAGCTACCTCTCGTGCACGCCAGATCGATAAGATTCAGTTGGAAGAAGTTAAACCTTCCAGCCGTCAGAACCCGTTTATCCGCTTTGAGCAGGCCACTAAACTGCACCGCCTCGCCCTAGAAGTTGAAGGCTTAAGTAAAAGCTTTGATGAACCTCTGTTTAAAGACCTGAACCTGATGGTTGAGGTGGGTGAGCGCATTGCAATCATTGGTCCCAACGGCATTGGTAAATCCACGCTGCTTCGTTGTCTTGTAGGTGATCTTGAACCGACTGCCGGCGAGATCAAATGGTCTGAGAATTCTGAGCTGGGGTATTACGCTCAGGATCACGCCGCTGATTTTGAAGAAGACAAAAACCTATTGGACTGGATGGGTCAATGGGGCAAAGAAGGTGATGACGAACAGGTGATCCGTGGCACTTTAGGTCGTCTCCTCTTCTCTCAGAAAGAGATTGATAAGTCCGTTAAGGTTATTTCAGGTGGTGAGCAGGGACGTATGCTGTTTGGCAAGATCATCCTGCAACGTCCTAATATCATGCTGATGGATGAGCCGACTAACCATTTGGATATGGAGTCGATCGAGTCCCTCAACCTGGCACTTGAAAACTATGCGGGCACCCTGCTCTTTGTCAGTCACGATCGCGAGTTTGTATCTTCATTGGCAACACGCATTATCGAACTCACACCTAACGGTATCGTTGATTTCCGTGGTAGTTACGATGACTACCTGAAAAGTCAGGGTGTCGAGTAATTTTTAAAAATGGGGGTAGATATGGATCTGCCCCTTTTTGATTCACTTGAGTCATTCCCATTTTATCTCGCCTTCTCTTTGCCCCTCTTCTTATACCTGATATTTATGATGCGCTCGTCGCCTCCATCAAGCCGAAAATGTTAACGACCTTCCCAGAGATAGATCTGGTTTGAAGTTAAGTACTCCAAACACCTCTTGTTAGATAGCCTGTGCGACTATGCTCAGGCTCACTATTACAGTCTGCCTGAAAATCCCGCAGCTATTGGGAATCTTCTCTGCCACTCTGTTGAGGATCAAACCTAAATCTTATAACCGTGCAATTGATCTGAATTAATACTGAAAACCCACAGTTATCCCTATCAATGCTTTAATTTAGACATATGTGAACGTTACAAGGTGAACTGATGGCTGACTTTGCAATTGTTGTCGGTGGCTTAGGCATATTTTTGCTCGGCATGATTGTCATGACGGATGGGCTTCGTCAGCTTGCCGGTAAAACCCTTAAAGCCTCACTATTAAAGTTTACGAACAGCCCTGTATCTGGTGCCTGCATGGGTACCGTTTCAACCGCGATTCTCCAATCATCCAGCGCCACCACCGTTGCCACTGTAGGTTTCGTCAACTCTGAGCTGATGAGCTTTCATAATGCTCTGGGCATCATTATCGGTGCGAATCTGGGAACCACTATTACCGGCTGGATTGTGGCACTGGTTGGTTTTAAGTTAAAACTTGGCATTCTGGCCTTACCCATCATTTTCATCGGATCAGCACTGCGGCTTTTCACTTCTGGCAAAACAGCTTCTGCAGGTCTTGCGTTAGCTGGCTTCGGCTTAATCTTTGTTGGTATCGGTACTCTTCAGGATGGTATGAGCACCTTACAATCTGTGGTGAGTTTTACGCACTTTGCAGGTGATACCTTAGCCGGAAGATTGCAACTTGTAGGTCTGGGAATTTTATTCACCATCATCACTCAATCTTCGAGTGCAGGCGTAGCTGCAACAATTACGGCATTATTTTCGGGTTTGATCTCATGGCCTCAGGCAGCAGCTTTAATTATAGGCATGGATATCGGAACAACAGTGACCGCAGCCATGGCAACAATCGGTGCCAATGTTTCAGCAAAACGTACGGGCTTTTCTCATGTAATTTACAACCTTGTGACGGGCATTGTGGCCTTTATGATGATTGGTCCATTTATGAACCTGCTTGAGTATTCCGCGCCGGGCATTATCCAAAATGAAGCCGAACTCAGCCTTGTGGCATTCCACAGTAGCTTTAACTTCCTCGGTGTCGTGTTAATTCTTCCTTTTACTCATCACTTCGCCCGGTTTATAGATTCATTAATCCATAACCAGCCTTCTCGATTTACCAAGGGTTTAGATGAAAGTTTGCTGGATGAGCCTCATCACTCCATGTCCGCTGTACAACACTCAATAAATGAACTTTACAGATCACTCATTATTTGCATGGAGCGGCAGTTGATCACATGTGTTTCAGAAGAAAATTTATACTCACTTGCAGAAATCCAGAAGGCACTGGATGAAACCCATTATTTCCTGGATCAGATTACCACTAAGGAATCGGATGAGCTTTTACGCCTGAAGGCATTACTCCGCGCTATGGATCACCTGCAACGCCTACATGAACGACTTGATGAAGAGCTGGACAGATGCATTATCGCCAGGCAGTCATCAGAGTTAGAACCCATATGTAGACTACTTCGCAATGTGATTCTTGGCACCCACCAATCCTTTGAAAGAAATGAATGGTACAGAGCACAACAACAGGCTCAAAAATGCCTTAAAAGCATCGAGTTATTGCTCCCCAGATTACAGGAATCCGTAACCGAAAAAACAGCGCTCGGAAAAGCTGATGTGCCAGAAGCCACAGCAGAACTGGAAGCCATTCGTTGGGTTTACAGAGTGAGTAAGCATATTGCTGTGATCAATCATTCACTTCATGAGGCCTCAATAGCTACCTCAAAGAACTAATTGATCACTGAACGAAGATAAGCACTTGCGCCATGCAACAGAGCGTTTTACATTCGATGAAATTTATTTCAGAAGGATAAAAGATGTACATTGCAATGAACCGCTTTCGTATTACTTTAGGAAAGGAAAACGATTTCATCGAAATCTGGAAGAATCGTGACACTTTTCTGGATGAAGTTCCTGGATTTAAACAATTTAATTTACTGCAAGGCCCGACAGACGAAGAATGTACTCTTTTCACGTCTCACAGTATCTGGGAGTCAGAGGAAGCGTTTATCGGCTGGACTAAGTCTGAAGCATTCAGGAAAGCGCACGCAAATGCTAAACCTGCAACAGGTATTTATCTGGGCCCACCGAAATTTGAAGGATTTAAAGCGGTTCTTTAAACGTAAAAAAAGCGAGTGAACACCACTCGCTTTCTTTTAAGAAAAATTAAGCAGATTTAAAACAGCAATTAGCGCTGTTAGAGAATTTTACCGATCGCTTCAGCTGCCCTTTTCACATCCAAAAAGATCAGGCCTAATCTGGCATTTGGCTTAGCAACGACGGTTAGAACTGAAGTGTCATTCGCATGGGTCATCAAAATATAACCCTGCTCACCTTTAACCAACACCTGCTCTAGCTCTCCGCGTGAAAGCTCATCAGCTGTTCGTTCGCCCAAAGAGAGCATTGCAGCACTCATTGCACCTACCCGGTCTTCGTCCAATCCTGCCGGAAGAAGGGCTGCGATCATCAGACCATCTGTTGAGATGACTGCGGAAGCTTCTATCTCTGCTGAGGTTCCGTTTAAGTCACTCAAAATGGAGGTCAACATTTCTGAGCGCATAAATTAACTCCTTTACTTTAAGGGGCAATCAGTTAACAAATAACTGTATTAAATAAACTGGATCAATAATCCAAATAACGCCGAGCTAACACACTGATGAGATCAACATAGTTATTCTGGTTCAGTTTTGGCATCTCATCAATCACCAGAATAAATCTCTGATGGCCTAAATGAATAACCCAGAATCCAACCTGGCTTAAACCCACCGGGTCTAGTAGGCCCCATGACTCACCCATCAAACCTAATCGCTGGTTAAGCAATAGGCTGTGACGTTCATGTAATGAGCTGAGGTCAGCAGCCAATGCGCAAAGCTCTTCAGCCGCTTCATCTTCATAGCCGATTGAGCCCAAACAGAAGCCGTGGTGATCTGCCAGTGCTGCTTTACCAACATTGGATAAACCAGATAACAGTTCAGGCAACAATGACTCAACTGAACCTGTTACCAGCTCATTAGGTGTTTCCACAAGTTCTATGAAGTTTTTCTCGGCCAGCTTTTCAAACATTGCTTCAGCGTCATGTTCCTCCAGACCCGTGAGCTTTTTAACAAGCTGGGGGCTATAGGGCAGAGCCACCTCAGAGCTGAGCAACAGTAACAACATTGCTCTTGCATCGTCTGGCTCCGAACCTACCGTGGCATAAAATGCACCCGCCGGGCAGATTTGAATATAACGCGTATGACTTTTTTCACTGGTCACAAATTAACTCCGAAACTCAATTTCTAAGGTCAGTTTCAATCCTGAAACCACCCCAGGGAAAAAATACCTGACATAAATGCAAACACAAACCGTTGAGGTATTCCTAGTATGCCAACCACATCGGCTGCCGAAAGCTCTCTCCCTGACCACAGTTCGGCAATCTCCTTCCCGTGTGGGATTGGGAGAAAGTACTCAAAATCTGGTTGTTGTTTTAACTGGTAAGACTTGTGCGGATCAATACCATTAAATAAACGTCCACGAGCAGTCCATATAGCAACTTCCCAGATTAACGATTCTACATCCTGATCATATAACCTTTCACCAGCGTCTGCATGAAACTCTTCAAGCTCTTGTAAAGATAGTTCACCAAAACCAAATTTGGTTAAAGCCAACTGGTTCATAAAGTCGGTCGAGAACGAAAAGATAAATCTCTGAGGGTCTGCCGTTACCAGCATCGTTCCTGGTAAGCCAGTTATTTCAACATCTTTGTTGTTGTTTTGAGAAAGCTGCACAGCCTCGTGGACTTTATCAATCAACATGCCCTCGGTATTTACAAAGACGCGTCGAAGTTCCTCAGGTTTGTTGATATCAACATCAGGAAGATTGCCACAGCTTTCCAGAACCAGAGAATCGGCAAGGTCCTGACTGATTTTTTCTGGCTTTTCAAATCTGAAAGCGGTTTTCTTGGGTTCTTCTTTAGCAGGTTCTGTAAAATCCGGTTTCACTGCCGCTTTGGTGTCATCCGTGATTATCACTGGCTGGTTGAGTTCAAGCTCTTCGCTGTTATCTCCAGCGGAGTTCCCGAGATTGCTTTCTATATTCTGTACCAGGCGGTCTGCAGCGCTTAATGCCAGATCCCCTCGCATTAATTTTTTCTTCAGCGCTTCTGCCTGACGCTTCCTAACCAACTCGCGGCTCTGGTAAAAGTCCAGATTATCTAAATTAACAAACAAACGATCATCTGAAATTTCATCAGCTTTTTGATCTGACTGTGTATGGTCTGCTTCGTTGTACGCTGTACTTATTAATTCCAGAAGATCTTCAGAGCTATGGGGCTTCTTAAGAATGTAAAAGCCATCCCAATCGAGATCACGGATACTGATTACAATACGGGCTTTATCGTTGTACTTTTCTGTTAACGATTCTTCAAGCTCTTGCAGAGAAAGGGGTTGGTCACCATTTATAACCACAACATCTGCATAGGCAGGATCAACCAGGTCATTAACGCCAGAACCAATGAGGCAATACTCCAACATCGCCAAATTTGGCCCAGAGAAACCCTCCAGAGCGACTTTAACGATCTGGTCGGCTTTATTATTCTTTTCTCTTGACCCCATTGTTACCGCGACCCTCTTCCTGTGAGACGATTAATGAAGACTCAATGGCTGAAAACGACCGTTGATCAAAACTGAGTACTTGGTGGAAAGTTGCTTCAACTTGCTTAGATCCCCACTTTCAATCACCGACTGAATAATCTCTTTTACTTCCGGCTTCATAACTGAACTGGCCTGAGCAAATAAACGTTTGCGCAGTGTTAAGCCATTGTTGCCCAGTACCAATAAGAAATCCACAAATGCACCCTCTACAGCATCACTGTCAAAACAAGCTACAGAGAGATAAATTCGTTTAGTATGTAATTTGAGCTCATCAGGGTGCGCAGCAACCATGCGGGTAAAGTGATATAGAATCCTCTTCCCCTGCTTGCCACGATAGATCAGATACCTCGGGTGCTGAGCGTCAAAAGCAGCCTGAATCCGGGCAGTATTGTTACTGTCAAATTCGGTATGCAGGTTCCACTCAGATATCGAGTCTCTATTTTGAGGGTCCACTTTGCCTCCTAGCAGATAATCCCAGCACTACTTCAAGCGGATCAAACAATTGTTTAAGCCTATATAAAACACATTTAACTCTATGAATCAAAGTAAAAATCCATAGATTGACTACCAAAGGTTTAGATTCCTGATTCTATAAAGAAATCTCCGATTACAATAAAGATAGCTTAAATAAAAAAGAACTATCAGGTTTAGCCTAAACTATTGTTCTAAGGATGGTAGAGAGATATCCCTGTGAAGCTGATTTCAGGTAAAGAGAGGCTGCATAATTCGCATTTAGATCCTTTGTTCCCAAATGGGTACCAACATCTCAGCGATATCGAATCCTTTCATAATTTATTAGATAAAACATCAATCAGCTTTTTTTGATGCGCATGAGGCGCTACCAACCCCTAACTTAACCCATCCAGCGCTCAATGACGCCTCGGACCCACTGCACATCTTTGTGACCAAACCAGCTGTCTAACACCTCAAACTGATTATCAAAAATAAACCAACTAGGCGTTCCCTGAAGATCATTATTCAGAAATGTCCTGCCAGTTCTGGCCAGCGGTAGCAGCCGCTGGTCTATAACATCACAAAATTTACGCCTAATTTTAGGCGGAAGAAGTTCCCCTTCTATTTGCGCAAGGACAACATTATTTAACTCAGATAGTTTTTCACTTTGTACAAAATAATCCATGACTACCGGAGTACTGATCTTGTATGGCAGTTTCTTATATCCCAGCCTTTCAAAGTATCTTTGGCTTGCCTGGGTCAAAGCACCCTGCTCCAACAATAAGCGCGTATTGTGAATATTATTCAGTCCGAACTCTTCAAACGCAGTCGACACTGCAAAGGCATTAATTTGCGGGTATTCAGTCACAATTGAATTTAAATCAGGTAAAGCCTTTGATAAACAGCCGGGGCAGTTGACTTGAAATACCAGCATTAGATTCAACTCTTTGAGTGCGCAATCGCCCTGTAACGTATCACCCAGCTGCAGATCTAATTTCATATCCATCCTCCAGAAAAGTTATGAATAGAGTATATGCAAATATCTAAGGCATAAAAAAACCCTGAAGGTTCAGGGCTTTTTCGAGATTACTTATCAGAGATCCGGGAGCTTTTGGTTAGCAAAAATCTCATCCACCTCATTCCTGTTACTACAGGCTTGAACCTCTCGGACAACATCCGGCGTAAGGTGTGGCGCAAAGCGTTGTATGAAATCATACATATAACCACGCAGGAAAGTCCCCTTGCGGAATCCAATCTTAGTCGTGCTTGATTCAAACAGATGACTGGCATCCAGTGCTACCAGATCAGTATCCTGCTTCTCATCAAATGCCATAGTTGCGATGATGCCTACACCCAGCCCAAGCCGTACATAGGTTTTAATGACATCTGAGTCTACAGCGGTAAAGACAACTTTAGGCTCCAGACCGGCGTTAACAAACGCATCATCCAGTTTAGAGCGCCCTGTAAAACCAAATACATAAGTAACAATTGGCTGAGCCGCGAGGTCTTCCAATGTTAATTTGGAAACCTGAGTCAATGGATGATCCTTGGGTACAACAACAGATCGATTCCAGCGGTAACATGGCATCATTACCAAATCGGAAAAATGTGACATTGCTTCTGTAGCTATCGCAAAATCAACTGTACCGTTAGCCGCCATTTCAGAGATCTGCATTGGCGTACCCTGATGCATATGCAAAGATACATCCGGATATTGCTTCATGAAGTTGGTAATTGTTGGAGGTAGAGCGTAACGCGCCTGCGTGTGAGTGGTCGCAACATCAAGGCTACCTTTGCGCTCATCACTGAACTCCTGAGCTACCTGTTTAATGCTCTCGACTTTCTGCAGTATTTCACCTGCAATGCTCAGGATAGCCTGACCAGCAGGTGTAACTCTTGTCAGATGCTTACCACTACGTGAAAAAACTTCCACACCCAGCTCATCTTCTAACAGCCTGATCTGCTTACTAATGCCAGGCTGGGAAGTATATAAGCTTTGCGCAGTAGCTGACACGTTCAAGTCATGACGTGCCACTTCCCAGATATAGCGCAATTGCTGAAGTTTCATCTTAAGCTCCGATGCTTGTTGAGCTTATATCGCTCTTGTAATAATTTTCAAGGTTGTTATAACAAGTGAGAATAATAACCAAACTTTATCACAAATAAAACACACCTCAGATTCGGGAATTAAGGCGTCGTATCTCCTCATCCTGAGTAACAACTTTTTTCTCTAAAGCTGAAAGCTTAGCCAGAGTACGCACCAGCTCCTCTTCTTTCTCCTGATACTTGGAACGCACACTTGCTTCTCTTCTTGCTTGCTCAGATGAAGCAGAAACCTGCTTCTGCCTAGACAGAAGAATATCCTCTTCTAAACTCTTAACTTTATCTTCTAACCTTTTGTTTTTATTAGTTTCAGATAAAAGCTGATTGTTTATTTTTGAAAGATCTCGATTCTGACCAGATGAGTTCAGCTTTAATTCTTTTAGCTCAGACTCCAAACTTTTCGTCTGAGTTTTCTGCGCTTCAAGCTTGGCATCTTTTCTGGCAATCTCTGCCTGAAGGTCGTGGATGGACTTGGTCAGCGCTGATTCTTTTTTACCCACTTCATCTCTGAGTTTTTCCAGAGCTCCACGATAATAACGTACATCAGCATCAGCCTTACTTACTTCATCTAACCCCCTACGCTGCTCATCTTTAATTCTCTGATCAAAGACACGCTTACTATCCTCATGGGTTTTACGTAAAAGGGTGAGCTCTTGTTCCAGATTCAACTTAGCTTGCTCTTCATTTTTACGTTGCGAAGTTTCTCCTGTCAGACTGGTTTTGAGCACCTTGATTTCAGCCTCTAATCCCTTTACCTGCGACAAGGTTTCTTCATGAATCTGCTGTTGCTGACGCAATCTGTCCTCAAGGTCTACCAGGCGCTCCTTAGTTGCCTGAAGGCTTTCATCAGCTTCTTTTTTAACTTCATCAACCCCAACAGCCTGGTATTTTTGCTCTATTTGATGAGCGCTGCTCGCTTCCTGTACAGCCTGTTGCCAGATAACTGAAAAAGACTTTGCCAGTGCATCAGGTATATCCGGTATAGAAAACTCACGTACAGATAGAGACAGACGTTCAGGCACAAGCCCCCACCAATCTCTCAGCAAATCATCAACTTCCGATTCCACACCACCCAGTGATTGCGCTATTAATTCTGCACTAGGCTGAACACCTGCCATTATCAATCTATCAGCCGTGTCAAAAACATTCTTTTCTGTGACATTGTTACTCATGTAGTGATAAGCCTGTTAACTTTTCCGTTTTAACTGTTGCAGTGATTTTTGTAGAGATAGATCCAGTGGGGCCACCACAACTTTCCGACCACCTGAAGGCAAAGGGAATCTTAACTCAGCTGCATGCAGCATCAAGCGGTTAAAACCTTTACTTTTCATAGCCGCGTTATCTTGATCCGTGCCGTATTTTTGATCTCCAACGATAGAGTGACCTGAGAACTGACAATGAACACGAATCTGATGAGTCCTCCCTGTTATAGGTCTGGCCTCAACAAAAGTCGCCTCTCTGCCATAACGTTCCAGAACCTTATATTCTGTTAGCGATTTTTTGCCATCAGCCGCAACTTTTACAACCCTCTCGCCGGATTTAAGTTCATTTTTACGTAAAGGGGCGTCCACCCTTTTGGTTCTCTCAGACCAGCTCCCCACCACCAAGGCATGATAAATTTTGGTAATGGTGCTTTTTTGCAGGGATTCATGCATTAATTTGAGAGCGCTTCTCTTTTTGGCGAGAAGAATGCAACCAGAGGTATCGCGATCCAGCCTGTGAACCAACTCAAGAAAATTACTACGGGGGCGCATCTGCCTGAAACATTCAATTAATCCTAAGCTGATACCACTACCACCATGTACCGCGATACCAGAAGGTTTATTAACGACAATCAGATCATCATCTTCATATAGAATGGCAGCCTCAAGCTCTTCGAGGAGCTTTTCACTGATACGTGCTGGCGTTTTACGCTCAGCTACCCGAACCGGAGGAACTCTAACAAGGTCGCCAATTTGCAGCTTATACTCTGGCTTAATCCGCTTTTTGTTTACTCGCACTTCACCTTTACGAAGAATCTTGTAAATCAGTGTCTTAGGTACACCTTTAAGTTTTGCCAGCAAAAAATTATCAATTCTTTGCCCTTCATTACCGTCAGAAATCTCTAAGAACTGAACCTTAGTGGGTGCAGAGCTGTTTTGTTGTGTCATATATCGAGTGAAAACCTGCTTAGCGAATTGATGCTGTTACTGATAGCTGCTATATTCTAGCGCTGCCGTTGGCTGTTGGCTTTATCTTTTTTCAAATGCCATAAAACAGCAGAGCGCAAAGTGCCATTTGCACTTACAGAGTTATCTGAGGCGCCACGGTAATAACAGAACATTATTGATGAAAGCTTTTCACCAGCCGGACCATAGATCGGTTGGAGGTAGAGACGCACAACCAGCCAGGAACCTGTTTCTTAGGAAGCAGTAACAATTAGACAGAAGAAAAACATAGGCTGATGTTTCCTCTACCGTGGACGGTTAATACGCCGATTGCGTATTAATGAAATTGACGCAATAAACATGCGGATGACTTAGGCCGAACCTCCTCTGAGAACTCATAGCCAGGAGCGTTCCTTACTTATTCTGATCAAAAGATTAGAAAACGCATGATTATTCTGAAAAAAGAGTCCAGAAGACAGATTATTTACGTCTGTGCTGCTGCGTGAAAAGCGTTCCATATAGAGAACGCCATGAAAAGAATGCTAATCAACGCAACTCAACCTGAAGAGTTGCGTGTCGCCCTAGTTGATGGGCAACGTCTCTACGATCTGGATATCGAATCTGGCTCTAGGGAGCAGAAAAAAGCCAATATATATAAAGGCAAAATTACTCGTATCGAGCCTAGCCTGGAAGCCGCATTTGTAGATTACGGTGCAGAACGCCATGGTTTCCTACCACTGAAAGAAATCTCAAGAGAATACTTCACTAAGCCCCCTACTCGCGGCTCTCGCCCGAATATCAAGGACGTGCTTGAAGAAGGCATAGAGGTTATTGTTCAGGTTGATAAAGAAGAGCGCGGAAATAAAGGCGCAGCTCTGACTACCTTCATTAGCCTGGCTGGCCGATACCTGGTACTCATGCCAAACAACCCTCGTGCCGGTGGTATTTCACGCAGAATCGAAGGTGAAGATCGCGCTCAGCTTAAAGAAGCCCTTTCCGGTGTAAATATCCCAAAACAAATGGGCATTATCGTCCGTACTGCAGGTGTCGGTCGCAGCAGTGAAGAGCTGCAGTGGGACTTTGAATATCTGCAGACCTTATGGACAGCAATCAAACAAGCTTCCGATGAACAGCCTGCTCCGTTCCTGATTTATCAGGAGAGCAATGTTGTCATTCGTGCTGTACGAGATTACCTGCGCTCAGACATCGGTGAAGTGCTGATTGACGACCCGAAAGTTTTCGAGGACGCAAAAAACTTCGTGAAGCAGGTAATGCCTGCATATGAGAGCAAAATCAAACTGTATTCAGAGCAGATCCCTCTGTTCAACCGTTTCCAGATTGAAACTCAGATCGAAACTGCATTTCAGCGTGAAGTTACACTACCTTCCGGTGGTTCAATTGTTATTGATCCGACAGAAGCTCTGGTATCGATTGATATCAACTCTGCCCGCGCAACACGCGGTGGTGATATCGAAGAAACTGCCCTACATACCAATCTGGAAGCAGCAGAAGAGATTGCTCGCCAGTTACGACTGCGTGATATAGGCGGCCTTGTTGTTATCGATTTCATCGATATGACTCCGATCAAGAACCAGCGTGAAGTTGAAAACCGTCTGCGTGATTCACTGAAGCTTGATCGTGCACGCGTACAGATGGGACGCATTTCCCGTTTTGGCCTGCTAGAAATGTCTCGCCAGCGACTGCGCCCTTCACTGGCAGAAACCCGCGGTGTTGTCTGCCCTCGCTGTAGTGGACAAGGTACAATCCGTGATACTGAGTCGCTAGCCCTGTCAATTCTTCGTCTTATTGAAGAAGAGTCTGGCAAAGACCGGACTGCACAGATCAGAGCCATTCTTCCAGTTACGGTAGCAACCTACCTGCTGAACGAAAAACGTCATGCAGTACACGACATTGAGTTGCGTCAGGATGTTCGTGTTGTAATCGTACCTAACCCCAATATGGAAACACCTCACTACGAGGTAGTGCGTTTACGTGATGATCACACTGTAGCGACAACAAATGATGCCAGCTACAACATGCAGCCTGACACTGAAGATGATGACATTCTGGAATCAACTCCAGCGCAAGCTCAAGCTGCACCACGTGAAGTTGCCGCTGTAAGAAGCGTCGCGCCTAAGACTCCAGCACCAGAGCAGGCCGCAGAAGCTAAGACAGAAATCAAAGCCAAACCAGAACCTACCGAAGCAACAGCTTCTCTTGGTAGCAAAGTACTTGGGTTGTTTAAGGGCATATTCGGTAACACAGAAGCAGAAAAAGCCGAAGAGGTGAAGGAAGACACACCGCCGCGCAATAAACCTAAACGTAAGAATAAAGACCGTAATGAGCGAAATGAATCGGGTCGCAAGCGCCGTCGTCGCGATAATGATCGTAATAAGCGACGTAAAGACAATGATGAAATCCTCACGGTAAAACCTGAGCCGGACATGCCTCCAGGCGCATCTGATGAAAAACCGAAGCGCCAGAGACGCAGACGTAAAAATGATGCAGAAAAGTCTTCAGGAAAACCTCAGGACTCACAAGCAATTAAGGCTGTAACAGAAGAACAGGAAGATGCGCCTCGTAATCCTCGACGCAGAGGCCGTCGTCGTCGCAATTCCGAAAGGACAGCCGAAAGAACAGCAGCACCGGAAACGAGCTCTTCAGTTCAACAAACTGAAGTTAAGAGCAAGCCTGAAACTCAATCTGAAACTGAAACTGAAAAGGCTGATAATACTCCAATCCAGCCTCAGACTTCAGTTGAAACGACTCAGACAACTGTTCAGGCCCAAGAACCTGCGGCTGAAGTTGCAGCACCTGTAGCAGAAAGCTCTCCTGAGCCTACTGCAGAAGCAACTGCTGCAGCAGAAGCTTCAGCTGAGACCAATGCTGCTTCAACTTTGGAAGAGAACCGCAGTTCTGAAACCGAAAGTTCTTCTGATACAGATACTTCTTCGGAAGGAAATAATTCCGCTGAATCTGACAGTGCTGCAGAAAATACTGAGGTTGTTACTGAAGAAACTTCAGCAACTCCCGAAGGTGATAGCTCATCTACTGCAACTAGTGAAGCTCAGAACGCTGAAATTAAAGAAAAAGCATCAGTAGAGACTGTTGAAACGGTAACTTCTGAAACCGAAGAGCCTTCAGCTACTGAAGTCCCGAGCGAAGTAGAAACGTCTACTGAGACAAGCTCTTCAACCGAAGAAGCCCAGCCAGAGCAACCTGCTGCCCCAGTTACAGAGGACTCTGATCCTCAGCCACCTGTACGTAAAAGACGTACACGCAGAGCACCTAACGATCCGCGTGAAGTCAGGAAACGCCAGGAAGCTCAAGCAGAAGAAAGCAACTAAACAAAACGGGGCCTAAAAGGCCCCGTTTTTTTGTTCTTGATATAACTCTATTTCTTTTTCTTGAATATATTCAGTAGTTTCTTTTTAGGATCATTTTCTTCTGTAGGGAGCGCCCTTTCAAAGCGCTTCTGCAAGGCCGAGAATCTCTCCTCTTTGCGTTTATGCTTCTTTTCCTCTTGCCGAGAGGATATGTCTACTACCTTACTCATCTGAGCTTGCCTCCTGTTCAGCCTGTTCCTTTAATAAGGATTGCTGCTGATTCCACTCGTCAAGTTTATCGAAATAAAAGTCCCATACACAGGAAGAGCAGCCACTTTCACAACATTCGAACTCACCAGGCGGGTCTGGCTTTTCTAGCAAATCACTCATTAAACCCTCCACCAAGCACTAACCTCATTTTAGCTGCATAAAACATCTTCACAAACAGAATTATACCAATCTTATTCTGTCTCTTTGGTTAGCCACAACAGAGTTGTCATATTTGCTTATCGCAATGCAAAAAAACGCATAATCAAATAGTTGTAAAAACACAACATATTAGCCATAAGTACATGGGTCAGACGTAGGATTAAGTGAGCCAATTAAGTATAATCTGTCGCGAAATTACAACCATCGGGTTAACAATAGAGAAGAAAGGCGACCACAAGTCACCTTTAGTTACACCCTTGGCTGCACCGCCATAAAACATTTGGGGATAACAATGACTACAACGAATCAAACGATTTACTGGACTCTTACCGACGAAGCTCCATCTCTGGCTACATGTTCATTTTTGCCAATCGTACGCGCATTCACTTCAGCTGCAGATATTGATGTAAAAATTTCTGATATATCACTAGCTGGACGTGTTTTGTCTGCATTCCCTGAAAACCTATCTGAAGAACAACGTGTTGAAGATGGTTTGAAGTTTCTGGGTCAACTGACTCAGGATCCAAATGCAAACATTGTTAAACTACCAAATATCAGTGCTTCTATTCCGCAGCTGAAAGCATGTATTTCTGAGCTGCAGTCTCAGGGGTACGCTGTTCCAGATTTTCCTGAAGATCCACAGAACACAAAAGAAGAAGACATCAAGGCTCGCTACTCTAAAATTCTGGGCTCTGCTGTAAACCCAGTACTGCGTGAAGGTAACTCAGACCGCCGTGCTCCAGGCGCAGTTAAAGCATTCGCTCGTAAATTCCCACACTCTATGGGTAAATGGAGAAAAGCATCTCAGACCCACGCTGATTATATGCGCGGAGGTGATTTCTTCTCTGCTGAACAGTCTGTCACGATGTCTGAAGCTGGCGATGTTCGTATCGAGTTTGTTAACCCTAACGGTGCAGTAGAAGTTAAGAAAGAACTTTCACTGGAAAAAGGTGAGATCATCGATTCCATGCGCATGAGCTGCAAAGCACTGCGTGAGTTCTTCGAAGAAACTCTACAGGACGCTCAAGAATCCAACGTAATGTGGTCTCTACACGTTAAAGCGACCATGATGAAGGTCTCTCACCCTATCGTATTTGGTCACGCAGTAACTGTATTCTACAAAGACCTGTTCGAAGAATACGGTGAGCTGTTCAAAGAGCTTGGCGTAAACCCTAATAACGGTATCGGCAGCGTGTACGACAAAATCGCTTCCCTACCACGTTCTAAGCGCGAAGAGATCGAAGAAGCGATCTACAAGTGCTACGAAACTCGTCCAAAACTGGCAATGGTAGATTCCTCTAAAGGCATCACAAACCTACACGTACCATCTGACGTAATCGTAGATGCATCCATGCCAGCTATGATCCGTAACGGCGGTAAAATGTGGGATGCCAACGGCCAGACTGCTGACGTTAAAGCTGTTATGCCTGAGTCTACTTACTCACGTATGTATCAGGACATGATCAACTTCTGTAAAACAAACGGCGCATTCGATCCAACAACCATGGGCTCTGTACCAAACGTTGGTTTGATGGCTAAGAAAGCAGAAGAATACGGTTCACACGACAAAACATACGAGCTGGAAAAAGCTGGTGTAATGCGTGTTGTTAAAGCAGATGGCACAGTCCTGATGCAGCATGACGTAGAAGTTGGCGATATCTGGCGTGCATGTCAGACTAAAGATGAGCCTGTACGTGACTGGGTGAAACTGGCCGTTACTCGTGCGCGTCAGTCTGACACACCAGCAATCTTCTGGCTTGATCAGGAACGTGCGCACGATCTTGAGCTAACGAAGAAAGTAAACGAATACCTGAAAGAACACGACACTGACGGCCTTGAGATCTACATCAAGTCTTACAGCCAGGCTATGCGCTTCTCAATGGACCGCATGATCCGTGGTAAAGACACTATCTCTGTAACAGGTAACGTACTGCGTGACTACCTAACAGACCTGTTCCCAATTATGGAGCTGGGTACTTCTGCGAAAATGCTGTCTATCGTACCAATGCTTAAAGGCGGTGGTATGTACGAAACAGGTGCAGGCGGTTCAGCACCTAAGCACGTTCAGCAGGTTGAAGAAGAAAACCACCTGCGTTGGGACTCACTGGGTGAATTCCTGGCACTGGCTGTTTCTTTGGAAGACGTTGGTATCAAGAACGAGAATAGCCGCGCTGCTATCCTGGCTAAAACACTTGATAAAGCAACAGGCAAACTACTTGAGAACAACAAGTCACCATCACGTAAAACTGGTGAACTGGATAACCGTGGTTCTCACTTCTACCTGGGCATGTACTGGGCACAGGAAGTTGCTAGCCAATCTGAAGACGCTGAACTTGCTTCACTATTCGCTCCACTGGCTAAGACACTGGCTGAAAATGAACAGCAGATTGTTGCTGAACTTTCAGAATGTCAGGGCAAACCAGCGGAACTTGATGGTTACTACCACGCAAACCGTGAGACTGTTAAGAAAGTTATGCGCCCAAGCGCAACACTGAACGCAGCACTAGCATCTGTAAATTCATAAGCTTCAGTTAGATAGCAAAAAGCCCGGCTAATGCCGGGCTTTTTCTTTACTGATGCAAATGAATCGTTCAGCACCTAAATACAGAATAAAAAAAAGCACGCTAATTAGCGTGCTTTTTAATTGGTTTTGTTAATTACAAGTTGGCAATTCTATTCAAACCAGATATTGCTGCCACTCGGTACGCTTCAGCCATTGTTGGATAATTGAAGGTAGTATTAATGAAATACTTAAGCGTATTTGCCTCACCTTCCTGCGCCATAATTGCCTGCCCGATATGAACGATCTCTGATGCGTGCTCACCGAAACAATGAATGCCCAGAATCTCTAAGGACTCGCGGTTAAATAGAATTTTTAACATACCCACTGGCTGCCCATAAATTTGAGCACGAGCTGTATCTTTAAAGAACGCCTGCCCTACTTCATACGGTACACATTCCTTGGTGAGCTCTTCTTCTGTTTTACCTACCGAGCTAATCTCAGGGATTGTATAAATACCTGTTGGGACTTCATTGATATAACGGAAATCTTCAGCAGAAAGCATATCCGCAGCAGCAGCACGCCCCTGATCAAGAGCAGCTGAAGCCAAACTTGGCCAACCTACAACATCACCGGCGGCGTAAATACCTTCACAGGCCGTGCGATAATGCTCATCGACTTCCAATTGCCCACGACTATTGGCAGACAAACCGATATTATCGAGCTTAAGTTGCTCAGTATTACCACTACGACCGTTACACCACAGAAAGGCATCTGCACGGACTTTTTTACCTGATTTAAGCGTCAGAGTTACACCACGCTCATCAGCTTCGACAGTTTCATATGTTTCGTTGTGTCGAATCTTAACTGCGTTGTTTCGTAAGTGATAACTTAGCGCATCAGAAATTTCAGCATCCAGGAACGATAGCAATCTGCTTTGTGCATCGACCAGATCAACCTTAACCCCCAACCCACTAAAGATAGAAGCATATTCAGAACCGATTACACCTGCACCGTAAATAATTAACGTTCTAGGCGTATGTTCAAGCTTGAGAATGGTGTCAGAATTATAAATACGCGGATGGCTAAAATCGATATCAGCCGGGGTGTATGGCCGAGAACCTGTAGCAATAACAATATTCTTGGCATTAAGTGTGTCATCACCAGTAGCACCGCCTTTGACAAGCACTGTATTCTTATCCTGAAACTCAGCCGTACCAAAGAAAACATCAATACGATTACGTGCATAAAAGTTAGTACGCAACATCACCTGACTTGAGATAACTTTCTCAGCGCGCTTTAGCACCTTAGGAAATGAAAACCAACGCGGCTCCCCAATATCTCGGAACATTGGATTGGTGTTGAATTCAATAATCTGTTTTACAGAATGGCGCAGAGCTTTTGAAGGGATAGTACCTTTGTGTGTACAGTTACCACCTACTGATTCCTGCTCTTCGATAACTGCAACCTTGCGGCCTTTTTTGGCTGCATTCATTGCAGCACCTTCACCAGCAGGACCAGAACCTATCACAATGACATCATAGTCATAAACCGCCATCACTATCCCCTATCAATTATCGTTATCTTATTGTTTCACTAGCATTTTCTTGATAATAGCAGCTTATACAACATAAAGAATTAGCGAAGCATAATCCTTTAGATTTAAGGTCAAGAAAACCCAGTTTTACAAGCACTATTGTGGCGCTGGAAATCGCATTCTGACTTATAAATGTGCAAGATTACTTATCAGAACTTTTAACTTCGTAACCAAGCTCAGTTGCATTTGACTCTTTGCTTTGACGTTCCTGTTCTTCTTCACATTTTTGCGGATCGTCACCACAAATACTGCATTTTCCTTCGATACCAACATTAGCCAAGCCACCACAGGAACCAGAGATTGGCTTTCTTCCCATAATGACACCCACTGACATAGCCACAACTACTATTAACAGAAATATAAATGCAAAAATCATTGTAGACATGAATTAAACCTCACTGCACCAGGTATTTATTAAAACCTGATGTCATAAATTCTTCGAAACCATTTTCACTCTTCACAATAAATAAGGCCTCCACTGATTCGCTTTCGGCAAACGCTTTAGCCTTTTCCGGCCCCATAACCATCATAGCAGTGGCCAAACCATCAGCTTCAGCACAGGTCTCTGCCAATACTGTGACTGAGGCCAATTTATGTGTAATTGGTTTTGCTGTATTTGGATCTATTGTATGCGAAAAACGCACACCCTTCTCTTCAAAATAATTACGGTAGTCGCCCGAGGTAGCGATACCTATATCTTTTACTTCTATTATCCTGTGAACCGTTCTATCTAATGTTGCCACAGGTGATTCGATGGCAATACGCCAGCTCTGACCATTAGGTTTTAAACCTTTGGCGCGCAGCTCGCCACCAATCTCAACCAGATAACTATTGATACCATTTTTCTCTAAGAGTTCAGCGATCGCATCAACACCGTAACCTTTAGCGATTGCAGACAGGTCTACATAACTGTTCTTTTTCTTAGAAAGCTTATTACCATCCAGTTGGATAAACCTATATCCAACCCGCTGACGGGTAGTTTCAATCTCTTGCTCTGTTGGTGCTTTAACGACACGACCATCAGGACCAAAGCCCCAAAGGTTTACCAGCGGTCCAACGGTAATATCAAATGCACCTGAACTTGCCTCACTAATATTCATACCTAAACCAATGACATAAGCGAGCTCTGATGAAATATCAGCCGACTGATTAGCAGGAAGTTGATTGAAGAGTGACAATTCAGAGTCTGATATGTATGTCGACATGCTCTGATTCACGCGCTTTAGAATCTGATTTATTTCACTGTTCAACGAAGCGTTCTGTGAAGCTTTTTCAGAAACCCATTTAACCGTGAATGTTGTACCCATCGTTAAGCCTTGATGAGTAACGAGCTCAGGCTCACGCGAGAAGCAACCTGTAAGAAATAGAAGGGATATAAACAAAGTGGCCAGCAGTTTAACTGCCGGCCACTTAGGAGTTTGTCGAGAGACAAACAGATGGGTATTAACCACCAAAGTCATCCAGGAAGATGTTCTCACGCTCAACACCCAGATCAAGAAGCATCTGGATTACAGCAGAGTTCATCATTGGAGGTCCACACATGTAGTACTCACAATCTTCAGGCGCTTCATGATCCTTCAGATAGTTTTCGTACAATACATTGTGAATGAAACCAGTCAGACCATCCCAGTTATCTTCAGGCATTGGATCAGATAGAGCCAGGTGCCATTCGAAGTTATCGTTCTCTTCCTGGAGCATGTCGTACTCTTCATTGTAGAACGACTCACGTAGAGAACGTGCACCGTACCAGAATGTGATCTTACGATCAGTTTTAACACGTTTCAGGATATCGAAGATATGAGAACGCATTGGTGCCATGCCCGCACCACCACCAATGAAACACATTTCATTGTCAGTGTCTTGAGCGAAGAATTCACCAAATGGTCCGTATACAGTGATCTTATCGCCTTCCTTCAGGTTAAACACATATGAAGACATGATCCCCGGTGGGAAATCAGTACCCGGTGGCGGTGAAGCAATACGGATGTTGAATTTAACAACACCACGCTCTTCTGGGTAGTTCGCCATAGAGTACGCACGAATCGTAGGTTCAGTCACTGTGGAGACATACTGCCACATGTTGAACTTATCCCAGTCTTCACGGTACTCATCCTGGATATCAAAGTCTTTGTAGTTAACTACATGAGGAGGACATTCTAACTGAACATAACCACCTGCACGGAAGTCAACGTTTTCACCTTCAGGCAGACGCAGAGTCAGCTCTTTGATGAATGTTGCAACGTTAGGGTTAGATTCAACAGTACATTCCCACTTCTTAACACCGAAGATCTCTTCTTCGAGTTCGATCTCCATGTCCTGCTTTACAGCAACCTGGCAAGACAGACGCCAGCCTTCTTTGGCTTCACGCATAGTGAAGTGTGATTCCTCAGTTGGCAGCATAGAACCACCACCACTGTGAACTTCACAAGAACACTGCGCGCAAGTACCACCGCCACCACAAGCAGACGGAATGAAAATACCCTGATCTGCCAGAGTCTGCAGCAGTTTACCACCTGCAGGAACGGTCACTGATTTCTCAGGATCGTTGTTAATACTAATAGTTACATTGCCGGAGCTAACCAGCTTTGAGCGTGCCGCCAGAATTACCGCAACCAGTACAAGTACTACTGCAGTAAACATGACAACGCCTAGAACGATTTCAGCATTCATTGGCTAATCCTTCCTTTGTTGACCATGTTGGCATTAAAGCGATACGCCAGAGAAAGACATGAAGCCCAGAGACATCAAACCTACAGTAATGAAGGTGATGCCCAGACCACGTAGACCTTCTGGCACGTCGCTGTATTTTAGTTTTTCACGGATACCTGCCAGGGCTGTAATTGCCAGCGCCCAACCGATACCTGCACTGATTCCGTAAACAACGGACTCACCGAAAGTGTAATCACGCTCAACCATGAACAGTGCCGCACCCATGATTGCACAGTTTACTGTGATCAGAGGCAGGAATACGCCCAGAGAGTTGTAGAGCACTGGTACATACTTATCCAGGAACATCTCCAGGATCTGTACCATCGCTGCGATTACGCCGATGTATGAGATATAACCCAGGAAGCTGAGATCCACTTCTGGATAGCCAGCCCATGACAGTGCGCCTTCACGCAGCAGCAGGTTATAAATCAGGTTGTTTACAGGAGTTGTGATTGCCAACACAACGATTACAGCGATACCCAAACCCAGAGATGTTTGAACCTTCTTGGAAATCGCCAAGAAAGTACACATACCCAGGAAGAACGCCAACGCCATGTTTTCAACGAAAATCGCCTTAACGGCAAGGCTGATATACGCTTCCATTACACAGCCTCCTTCTTAGTGTTCTTAGACAGTTCAAAATCTGGAGCTTCTACCTGATCTTTATAGAAGGTACGAGTCAGCCAGATGAACATGCCGATGATGAAGAATGCACTTGGTGGTAATAACATCAGACCGTTACCCATGTACCAACCGCCATCATTGATCAAAGGCAGAACTTCATAACCAAACAATTTACCTGCACCAAACAGTTCACGCAGGAAACCAACGAAGATCAGAACCGCGCCGTAACCCAGACCGTTGCCGATACCGTCCATGAATGAAATCCCCGGTGGATTTTTCATCGCGAACGCTTCTGCACGACCCATTACGATACAGTTGGTAATGATCAGACCTACGAATACCGAAAGCTGCTTAGATACATCGTAAGCAAACGCCTTCAGGATCTGGTCAACCACGATTACCAGCGACGCAATAATTGTCATCTGACAGATGATACGAATATTGCCTGGAATGTGGTTACGAATAATGGATACGAACAAGTTCGAGAAAGCAGTTACCGCGATTACTGCCATGGTCATAACCATCGCAGTATTCAGGTTTGAGGTAACCGCCAGCGCAGAACATACACCCAGGACCTGAAGTCCGATTGGGTTGTTCTTAAATACTGGATTACTCAGTACTTCTTTAGCTTGTGACATCGCTTACGCCCCTCCCGCTTTCAGGTTGCTCAGGAATGGAGCATAACCATTTTTACCCATCCAGAACTGAACCAGGTTGGTTACACCATTCGCTGTCAAAGTCGCACCTGCAAGACCATCGATCTGATGCTTAGCATTTGGACCTGAGGTATCTACAGTGCCTTTAACAAGACCAATCACTGGCTCCATAGAGCCTGCTGGGTAAACTTCTTTACCTGGCCACAGAGCTTTCCAGTTCGGGTTATCAACCTCACCACCCAGACCAGGAGTCTCAGCATGCGAGTAGAAACCAAAACCAACTACAGTGTTAAGGTCACCTTCAAGTGCCAGGAAGCCGTAAAGTGTAGACCACAGGCCATAGCCGTGAACTGGCAGGATCAGTTTCTCGATCTTACCTTCTTTCTCTACCATATATACCGGCATAACTTTCGCCTGATATTTGATAGATGCAATGTCTACATCTTTAGTCAGCGCCTTACCCAATTGAGGGTCTTTAGCTGCTTTCTTAGCATCGTATTTAGCAGGAATATCCGTAGTGAACTTGCCTGTTTCCAGATCAACGTACTTAGTAGTGATCTGGGAGAAAAGCTCATCAACTGATTTGCTGGAATCACTGATTCCCGCAGCAGCAAGGATATTGCTCTTACGGTCAAGGTCTTTGTTTGCAATCTGTTTCGGCTTCAGCAGTACTGCCGCAGCAGATACGATTACCGAGCAGACAACACACAAAAGAACGATAACGGTAATCGTCTTACCGATAGTGTCATTATTAGCTGACATCGCGCGCCTTCCTCCGTTTGATGTTTGCCTGAACGACAAAGTTATCAATCAATGGTGCAAACAGGTTTGCGAACAG
>JASBRM010000049.1 GCA_030149405.1 Neptuniibacter sp.
CGCCTGTTGGATATGCTTATGTTCCTCAAGAACCGAGGGCAACTTATTGAATTCCATATCCTCTTCGGTGAGAGGATAGTTGGCTGCCCTGATACCGAACTGCATTGCCATATACAAACAAGTAGGCGTTTTGCCGCAACGAGAAACGCCCACCAGGATGATATCAGCCTTTTGATATTGCTTGGTTCTGGCGCCATCATCGTTATCAATTGCAAAGTTAACTGAATCAATGCGTTCTTTGTAACGATTACGCTCCACTATGCCGTGTGACTTACCAACAGAGTAATTAGAATGAGCACTCAGCTCGCTTTCCAATGGCTTTAGAAAGCTGGAAAAAACATCAATTTTAAACGCATTGGATTCAGCGATGATGGCGCGAATATCTTCATTCACTATGGTATCGAATATCAGGGCACGTTCCTGGTCGCGCTCTGAAATCTGATTAATTCTTGATACCGCCTCATGAGCTTTTTCCAGTGTATTTACATAGGGCAGTGTAATCTGTTCAAACTCTATGCTATCGAATTGCGCCAATAAACTATGACCCAAAGCTTCAGAGGTCAGGCCTGTACCATCAGAAATAAAAAAAGCAGTGCGTTTCATCTTGTTTATACATATACAGCTTAAAATTATCGAAACTATACCAGAAGCAGATCAGTTACAGAGTAGAATCTGATCCCTACACAAGAAAAATAGCAATTTGGCCTTGCTGGCTAAGGATTTTTAAATGCCACTGAAGTAAGATCAATCTCAATAATTAAAATATGCCTTACATAGCTAGAGTAGAGGAGTAATAACGTTGCAGAACTATGTCCTTCGCCTTGATCAGGTCGGAATGGGTGACGTTGAGAAAGTAGGTGGGAAGAATGCATCTCTCGGAGAAATGCTTCAGGAATTAACAGGTGCTAATGTAAAAGTACCTAATGGATTTGCCACTACCGCTGAAGCCTTCAGAGATTTTCTTAATCACGGCGATCTTGAAGCCAAAATTAATGAAAAGTTACACCAACTAGATACCAATGATATTCAAGCGCTGAAAGATGCTGGCAAAACCATACGTGGCTGGATTATGGATGCAGCTTTTCAGCCTGAGCTAGATGCTGCTATTGATTCAGCCTGGGCCGAAATGTCAGAAGGCAACGAGAATCTGGCAGTTGCTGTGCGCTCATCCGCCACTGCCGAAGATCTTCCAGACGCCTCTTTTGCCGGTCAGCAAGAAACTTTCTTGAATATCCGCGGACTGGAAAACATTAAGCACGCCATCAAAGAAGTTTTTGCATCGCTGTATAACGATCGTGCCATTTCCTATCGCGTACACCATGGCTTTGAACACAGCGAAGTAGCACTTTCTGCAGGCATTCAGCGCATGGTTCGCAGCGAAACAGGCTCATCCGGAGTTATGTTTACACTGGACACTGAATCTGGCTTTAACCACGTTGTTTTTATCACATCAGCCTACGGTCTTGGTGAGACGGTTGTTCAAGGAGCAGTAAACCCGGATGAGTTTTACGTTTACAAACCAACCTTAAAAATGGGCGCTCCCGCTATAATTCGCAAAACTTTGGGTTCAAAAGCCATAAAGATGGTTTATGCGAAAGAAGGCTCAGAGCAGGCAGTAGACACTGTTAACGTAGATTCTGCCGAGCGCTACCAATTCTCCATCAATGACGACGATGTTCAGCAGCTGGCAAAAATCGCCATGGAGATTGAGGTTCATTATGGCCGCCCGATGGATATTGAGTGGGCCAAAGATGGTGATACAGGTGAACTTTTCGTCGTTCAGGCCCGCCCTGAAACCGTTAAGAGTCGAAGCAACCAAGCTGTTATTGAAAGGTTCCTTCTTAAAGAAACCAGTGAGGTTTTAGTAGAAGGCCGATCAATTGGTCATAAGATCGGATCCGGTCACGTTCGCATCGTTCACGACATCAGTGAAATGGATATTGTGCAGCCAGGCGAGGTTCTGGTGACTGACATGACCGACCCGGACTGGGAACCGGTTATGAAACGCGCTTCTGCGATTGTCACCAATCGCGGCGGACGTACCTGTCATGCTGCGATTATTGCTCGCGAGCTTGGCATTCCTGCCATTGTTGGTTGTGGTGATGCAACAGACCAGTTTGTTAATGGTCAGTTGGTTACTGTGTCTTGTGCGGAAGGTGACACAGGTCGCGTTTATGCCGGGAAGCTTGATTACGAGCACCAGTCGAACAGCGTCGAATCTATGCCAAACCTGCCATTCGATATCATGATGAATGTTGGCAACCCGGATCGTGCCTTCGATTTCCAGGCACTACCCAACTCAGGTGTTGGCTTGGCCCGTCTTGAATTTATTATCAACCGCATGATTGGTGTACACCCTAAAGCGCTCATCAATTTTGATACTCAGCCTCCAGCGCTCCAGCAAACAATCACCCGACGCATTTCGGGATATTCGAGCCCGGTTGATTTTTATGTCGATCGTTTGGTTGAGGGTATCTCCACACTGGCTGCCGCTTTCTATCCTAAGAAAGTCATCGTGCGCATGTCCGACTTTAAATCCAATGAGTACGGACACCTGATTGGCGGCGATATGTTCGAGCCAAATGAAGAGAACCCAATGCTCGGCTTCCGTGGTGCTGCACGTTATATCTCTGAAAGCTTCCGTGATTGCTTCGAACTTGAGTGCCGAGCACTTAAGCGTGTGCGTGAGGAGATGAAACTCACAAACGTAGAGATCATGATTCCATTTGTACGCACACCTGGCGAAGCTAAGCAGGTTGTAGATCTGCTTGCTGCTAACGGCCTTAAGCGCGGCGAGAATGACCTGAAAGTCATTATGATGTGCGAAATACCTTCAAATGCACTGCTTGCTGACGAGTTTTTAGAACATTTTGACGGCTTCTCGATTGGCTCCAATGACCTTACTCAGCTTACTTTGGGTCTGGATCGTGATTCTGGGGTTATAGCTCACTTGTTTGACGAACGTAATGAAGCGGTTAAAAAGTTGCTATCAATGGCGATTTCAGCCTGTAAGGCGCAGGGAAAATATGTCGGCATCTGCGGACAGGGCCCATCTGATCATCCTGATCTCGCGCGCTGGTTGATGGAGCAGGGGATTGATACGGTTTCCCTTAACCCGGATTCGGTGTTGGATACCTGGTTCTATCTTGCGAACGAAGAAGTCTAGCTCTTGATTGCTTTCAAAAGCGTGTAAAACGTGAAGTAGAAAAAAGCAGCCCTTCGGCTGCTTTTTTGTTTAAGCAGCAGCGCTGCTTTTTCTGAGTTGAATATACAGGATTGCAGCCATTCCAATTGCTGCACCCAGCAAATGCGCTTCCACGAATACAGACCAACCATCTGAAACAAATACGGCCTCACTGGATTGCCATTCAATAAGAGTTTTACCAATCACTAAAACGGCTGGAATCAGGCCAACAAGCACAGAATGATTCTTCTGCCACTCCCAATAAGCCATGATCAACAGGCAATAGATAACACCGGACAAACCGCTATAGCGCTCGATTCCAACAAATGGCGTCAGCATAAATGCACTTAAACCTATGACAGACAGGGTAAGGCCCATGATTAAACGCTGCGAGTCCTTTTTCTCCAGATAGGCAGACAGCAGCGCAAATAAACTGATATCCCAAAATGCATGACTCAGCGAGCTATGAACCAAGTGCCCGGAAATCAGCCTCCAGTACTCTTCCTGCATTACTATGGCCGTGTAATCAAAGCAATACCAGTCGATAACAGGCAATGCCAGAGAGAGAAGAGCCAGAGCCCCTGCAATACTGCAGAGGCAAAGGGTTATGGGGAAGTTGCTCAAGTATTTGCATTTCTGTAGGACGCTATTGTCTTGAACTGACTTCATTTCTGATCACCTTTTTTCAGTTTTATCTTTAGGCGAGAAGCGTCCCAGCTGTATAAGTGCAATGCTTGCAGCAATAAAGATGACCAACCATGGTGATACTGCACCGCCACCGTTACCATAACGCTGAGTTGTTACAGTTTGTCGTTGCTGGCTCTGGTTGGGATCGGATTGTTTTGCAAACATAGGCTGCTGCTTATCTACACGATTCATCTGTTCGGTAACAGTCGCAGTGTTTCTATGCTGGCGAGCCTGATCCTCTTTCTCAACCCTGAGCTTGTTAGTGCGCTGAATGTTCAGGGTCTTGAATACTTCATCCCGCACAACAATCATTGAGGTGTAATCAGTCACCAGACCATACTCAACAGCAGTGTCGACGATGGCCTGTTCCGTATCCGCTTCAGCCCCAAGGTAGTCCATCTCAGCCTGTAACTCCTCTATGGCAGCAAATGCCCATAGGCGTTCAATTTCAGGATGATCCGTAGCCACTTCTGGCAGTGTGAAGCGGGTGCTATAGGTTTTCTTCTCACCATTGATAATGCCCGTCAGGCGTACCTGAGCCTCACCGGGTTGGTAGTAGTGCCCAAACAGAGTCAACTGCTGGCCATGGTAAAGAGAATTAGACAGACGTGGTTTGACCAACTCCTTGCTACGCACTCCATCCACTTGAATCTGGATATCCCGCATTGATGAATGAGCCATCTTACCTTGCGCCAACTTTAACTGACCGACTATGTCGTCAGAGTTGGAGATAGACAGGGCAAAACCATTAGAAACTCGTGTCATTTCTTCCAGAAGCGGGCGATTTGCGCTGTTACCCATAATGAATGTAAACAGGCGAAGATCTCGATTCTCGAGCAGGTTCAAAAACTGTTTCTTTTGCGTATGTCCAACATTGGCAACACCATCAGTTACCAGAACCATTGCTGCGGCGCGATCAGAATCCAGTTGATCTATACCGGTTTTAAGTCCCGCATAAAGGTTTGTGCCATTTCCAGGCTGGACCTGATCAAGACGTTTAAGCGTTTCAGTTATAGCCCGCTGATCTGCGGGCAGAAAACCTTTGGTAAAGCTGTGCGCCTGGTTATTAAACAGAACAATACGGAATCTATCATTCGGATTAAGCTTACCCAGCCCCTCACGAATACCTTCCGATAGCGAGGTGAATTTACCGCGCATTGATCCGGAAATATCCAGGACAAAAATCCAATCCCGACCCTGACTCATAACGGGCAGGTCTGAGCCAGGCGTCAGGGTAAGTTTAAACGTTCCTTTTTTCTGACCCGATTCTTTATAAGCCAGCATATCTACACTGGCAGGCAGATCTTGCTTGTGTCGCCAGTAAAGTAAAATATCCTGATTTAGGGTTGCAGTTGGTGCAGCTTTCGATGGCGATTGCGAGCTAATACCGTCGTCTTCGCTGCGAGCCACAGCTGAAGCGTTCAGCAACGAAGCGCTCCATTCATGTTGATTAATCTGCTTTAGCGCTGCCTGTGGATGTTTGGGCATGCGCAAACCATCTACCGGATAGCTGGTTCGCAACTTAACGTTAAACGAGAACTGTTCTTCAACTACTTCGTTACGATCCCAGAAACTCAGCTTTTGTTCATCAACCCCGCCATCCTCGAGAGGGTAAACGTAACGACCAATTCCCGTATCCGTCTGGGTGTTCTGCAGATAAACCAGCTTGATTTTTACATCCTGATTGGCCTTGACCGGAAACACGGAGATATCAAAAGTTTTATACTGATCTTTTTCAACAATCGCTGCTTCCCGGCCTTGTTGCTTTTCCTGCTCATAGATTTCACGAGCGCGCTGTTTTTCAATGACCTCTCCGGTTACTGGCTTACCATCAATCCAGTAACTGAATTCACCCACTGCCGCTTTATCAGGCACAGGGAATGAGTAGATTGCTTCCAGATCATTAGCGTTTGGGTTGTGGAATACCTGCTCAACGGTTGTGGTGGCGTACATATCCTCAATAACAACATTGACGTGGTGTTCCTTGATCTTCAGATCAGCGTAAGAAGCGTTGTTTGGTTTTAGTAGCCCAGCTGCATCAGCACTGGTTGCAGCCAGAAGTGAGCCACCCAATACCAGTGCCGCAATCAGCGGTGCAGTAGTTGTTTTATGTGTAGGGAAGTTCATAGCTTGTTCCTCGTTATTAGAGCGAGGTCAAGAATGAGGATATGGATTTAAACCTGATACGAATTCAGGTTAAGTTCAGCTAATCAAATCCAACGGTATCGTTATTTAATACCAGGACTGCTTGATAGCCTACTTTGTTATCTTCTTAAACAGAGAGTATTGCCACTGCCGAATGGCCAGCACCATTGTTGTACCGCTTTTGTGATTATTCGGTGCTGAGTGGTCTTCCTGCATCAGCTCATTAAATTCAGCAGCTAACAGCTCCATCTTCTTCTGCAGACGTGCGTTGGATGCATCCGTTAGTATGGCATTGGTCACAATCAGCTTTTCGTTGGCTTTATCGAAACGGGAGCTAAAGAAGTCCTGCTCAACTTTTTCCTGAAAAAACTGCTGAATCGGACCATTAGGTAACCAGTGAAAGTTCGGCGCCACAAGCAGTTTAACCCGGTTACCGGGCAACAAATCAACAATTTTAAGACGATCAAGCTTAGCCAGTTTCTGAATACACTCCGTTTCCGCGATCTCGTAATTATTCAGAATATCCTGATAGCTCATTCCGCTGATTACACTCACCGTAATGAGTAGCAGAATCAGATCACTGGCTATCTCTTTCTCCTGATCTCGGGTGAGTTGTGTCAGTTGGCGTTGTTCTTTACTCATCTTCTGAACCAGTTCGGATAGTTCAATATTCAAAAGATCACAGATGGATTCGAGTCGATGCAGAGTAAAGTTCTTTTCAGCAAATATGCGCTTAACCGATGCTTCACTAAGCTCCAATGCTTCAGCCACATCGAGATAGGTTTTGCCCTGAGATTTAAGCTCTCGTTTCAGAGTGTCGATAATCGCATTTGTCTGAGCCATCGTTAAATCCATGTAAAAGGTTCAGTTGAACCATACTATTGATCTGGGCCAGTATCCACATCAGTCATGCTTCATGCCGTGAACTATTCTTCAACCAGAGAATTGAATTTTGATTAACCGCTTAAAGGTGGAAATCATGAGTATTGAAGCACTCACAACGCTCTTAGGATGGTCCTTTCTGATCAATACATTTATTTTGTTGCTGACTACGGCAGCAATCGTGTCGTTACGCGAGAAAGTAGTGAAAATACATTCCCGGATGTTTGGCGTGACTACGGATGACCTTACAAAAGCCTATTTCCATTATCTCGCGAACTACAAACTGCTCATATTGGTTTTGAATTTGGCGCCTTATCTGGCATTGAAAATCATGAGTTAGGCTGATTATTGAGTTATCAACTCAACATATTCAGGCAGTTCTGTACTGCTGAAATATTGGTTCACCATAGTCAAAAGCGTTTCTGCTGCAGGGCCTAACGAACGGCCTTTACGATTGATAAAGCAGATCTGACGACAAAGCACCGGGTTTGACAGTGGCACAAATCGTAACTCATCGAACGCACTGGTACTGGCAGCTAACGCGGGTAGCAATGATATGCCTAAACCGGTCTTTACCATCTCCGCCAATCCCGCAGGCGTTGATACCTCAATCATTGCACCATGGATTGGTAGATTCAGATTATTCTCTTTCTCCAGTTTGAAAAGCTGAGCACGAGTCCCCGTATCTTCGGTTAGGTGAATCTGCGGCAGATCTGAAATATCTTCCCAGGTAATTTCGCTACGTTTTGCCAGAGGGTGTGAAGCTGGAATGACGACACCATAGCGATCACTTAACACGGGCTGGTAGTTTA
Organism: Neptuniibacter sp.; assembly: GCA_030149405.1. Taxonomy (GTDB): domain Bacteria; phylum Pseudomonadota; class Gammaproteobacteria; order Pseudomonadales; family Balneatricaceae; genus Neptuniibacter. The sequence continues at coordinate 7,711 of JASBRM010000049.1, forward strand.
ACTCCGGATGTTGGGAATGATCGCCGCCAATACCAAAATCCACATCGTTATCCAAAACGCGCTGCTCAATTCCTCCGGCATTATCATCACGCAAATAGATGCTGATTTTTGGATACATCTGATGGTACTGCCGGATAACAGCGGGAAGCACACGCGCAATCATTGAAGGGGAGGCCGCAACACCTAACTGCCCCTGTTGTTGCGTTGCTGTAGCCTGAAGGTCATTGAAGGCGGTATCAAAATCTGAGATAAGCTTTTCTGCTACCGGCAAAAAGCCTTTACCCTCACGGGTAAGTAAAACCCGACGAGTCGTGCGATCTAATAATTTAAGCCCTGCTTGCTCTTCAAGCTGCT
>JASBRM010000059.1 GCA_030149405.1 Neptuniibacter sp.
CAATTTCGGAGTAACCGCGTTTCAGCAACTGCTTCAGCTGATTTTTTAGATTGTTTTCTGTCATTTTTATTAACCTCATTTTTATCTGAAGCTAATAATGCACGCGAATTATTACATTAGTGTTTCGTTAACTAGTCCCCGTTTGGTCTAATGCCCAACGCTTTATAGGCTGCTTTAGTGACTTTAGGATCCAGTTCCGGGGGATCAATATCCACGCCCTCAGCCAGTGATTGCACCACGGTTTTTAACACCTCAATACGAGCGAACCATTTATGGTTGCCGGGAATAATCTGCCAGGGCGCGGCTTCTGTCGACGTGTACTCAAACATCTGATCCGTTGCTTCTTTGTATTCATCCCACTTGCCACGGTTACGAATATCCTCTGTGGTCAGCTTCCAGCGCTTAACCGGGTTATTCAGTCGTTCCTGAAACCGCTTAAGCTGTTCATCCGGGGAGATATGCATAAAGATCTTGATGATCCGGGCACCGTCATCAATCAGGCTGCGTTCAAATTCATTGATCTCCTGATAAGCGCGCTGCCACTCACTCTCATCCGCAAAGCCCTCAATCCGTTCAACCAGCACCCGGCCGTACCAGGAGCGGTCAAAAATCGCGATGGTCCCCGCCTCAGGCAGCCGTGCCTGAAACCGATAGAGGTAATGTTTGCTCTGCTCTTTTGCGGTCGGTGCACTGATCGGATGAACCACGACACCACGCGGGTCGAGCCTTTCTGTAATACGCCGGATTGCTCCACCTTTACCGCTGGCATCCCAGCCCTCAAACACCACAATTGCTCTGCGCTTCTGGTGAAAATACGCCTGCTGAACCTGAAGCATTTTCTTCTGCCACTTCTTGAGTTGTTTCAGGTAAGCATCTTTGTCATCGATGGTAGCGTCTTCAAACTCAACTGAATCCAGCTGCGGGAATGGGTTCTGCAGAACAATCGGACTGGGTAGATACATAGCAAACTCCTCAGGTACATCCTTTGAGCATAAGCAGAGAATCTAAAAGGAGCAATTCGGATCGACCAATAGTTGAGTCAGGTCATCGAACTGTTATCAGTCGCCATAGACACCAGCGAGCTGTAAAGCTGGATCAGATTCCCCAGAGCCACATGGCTTTCCGGGTGGTTGATGGAACAGGAATTCAGGTTCTGAATCGCCTTCTGAAACTGCAACAGGAAATCTATATCCGCTTCAGTGGGCGGTTCGTTGTTATCCAAACGGGTTTTCAGGTCGTACGCGTGGGGCAGCAGCCGCTTCTCTATATCAAGCAGACAGATATCGAAGGTGTGTCCCGTGTTTGAAATAGGCATGGGGTCACCTTTTTTTGGTGTTGTTCTTTTAAGGGTAGTTGATTGGGGGAGAGGGGTAAAAATAAGGCTACTTGGAGGTAGCCTTATTTTTATTTATGTCGATAATCAGCCTTTAGCTTTTAGTGGGCGTAGTCGAAGTAAGCTACTCTTCCTTTTAACTCTCTGATCAATCTCAATATAAATAGAGTTGTGAGTTAGCAACAGAAGTTTACTAATTTCAGTTATTTTCTCTTCACTTTTCCCTGATTCCTGTAAAAGCTTATTCACCGTTATTTTATAGGTATTACCCTCTACCTCTGATGCTAATGGTTTAAGAACTCTATCAATTTTTTCCTTATCTGGTTCTGGGCCAAGGGGGATGGTAATAATTTGTGTTTTCAGATCCAAGATTAAATCTTCAAACCTTTCAATAAACCCTCTTGAATCTTCAGGTGTATAAAAAACTTCTTCGATCAGTAATGGGGTAGGGAAGCACGCTCTAGGTAAGGTAATTGTTTGTTCATGTTTTGAAATGCTGTATTTGAGTTCATTTTCAAAGGGGAGTAGGTTCGAATTTTCAAGTGTAATGCCTGCAAATTCGGCACCCATTCCACATTTTTCAAATGCTCTGAGAACAAAGTGCTTTTCAAATGTATGTAAATTAATGGCGCTCAGAAATATTAATAGTTGATCTAAATATTCAGAACTAGAAAATAACTGTATTAAATCATCAAATAGAGGTTCAACTGATTCAGTTGGAATTGAATGGCTTAAGAAATGAGCAGCATGATATTCCTGAATTGAGCGATGGGCAAATACGTATGTTTCATGGCCATCTTTCATTACGAGACAAGTAACATCAATTATGTCATCAATGATTTTGTCGAGCTCATCATTTCCCATTTCGAAATATTCTAAGGCTTCTCCAAAGTAACTGGATAAAGATGTGCGATCAAAAACAGTGTCTTCATTTATAAAACTGTAATAGCAGAAAGCAGAAAAAAGTTCTTCCATTCTACTTTGTGCTACAGATGACTTTTTGGGTCTGTCCAGGTTTTTTAGTAAGTCATGCCTTGAAAACATAAGATTAAACAATTGCTTATAGAATCCAGTTGCGTTTTTGGGTACATATTCCCAATGAGGCTGGGTTACGCAAAATAGGAAAACTAGAATCGGACTTATCAGCGTTTCTTGAATGCTTGGGTCCTGTTTCAAGCATTCAAAGAGTTGTTGCCTTTTTTCTGCGTTTGTTTCAACTTTCTCTATTATTTGTGAGATATCGTCCTTTTCTAGAGGTAGGACTTCCATGTTCGAAAAATTAGGCGCCCTACAAATTTCAGTATCCAGCCTGGAAGTTGTAATGACTTTTGCGTGGTATCTCACATAGATATTTTTAATTAGTTCTAGGGTTCGATTCCTTAAATCGAAGGGGACTTCATCAAAACCATCCAGTAGCAGGATTGCTCTTCTGCTTTGTAGTATGTAGGAAATATCTTCCTCTGTTACAGAGAAACCAAGCTCTTGGAACTGCTTCAGGATGTAGTTTTCTATCGTATGATCACGAAGCCTACTGAGTTCAATGAAAATCGGTAATGTTTTGCCTTCTTTGAGTTCTTCCCAAAATAACTTACGTAGGATGGTGCTTTTCCCTTGGCCAGCATTGCCAATAATATTAATTGGAAGTTGGGGGTGTAGGCGAAAACCGTCTCTTATAACGGTTATATCAGTTGCACTTTTTCTTGTTAGTTTTAGAGGCGTATATATTGCGTCAATGTGTGTATCGACTTCAGGCGTACTTATTGTTCTGACATGTACAATTTCCTTAGCGAGCCTGTCGTAATATGTTAAAGCTCCAGAGTCAGTTGTTAGTTGATTAAGAAAGTCCTTACCTGATTCAGTTCCTTTCTTCCATTCATGATTAAGAATCTTTCCAATTGATTGTTTTATGAGCTCTTTGATAACTGTATTACCAGTTGTTGTAGCTGCATTAGCTAAATGATCCAATGAACTACTATCTAATCCGTCTATCATTCCGTGTTCGACTCATATGTAAGGTGTTTTGCTCTAACATCACGGGTAAGTTGAAGTAATGTGGTTAGCTGTGGCTACCTATTACAAATCCAGCACCCGTAAACTTTTCGGATCATCCCTAATACTTGTGCCCCATCTTTTCTGCTAGCCAGAGAGGATTCGCCCCGCCAGAGAGTAACATTGACGCAAATGTATGCCTAGTTTGGTAAGGATTACGGTAGACAAGGTTTGCTGTTTTCAGAGCTGTTATCCAAACACGCTTACTTGGATAAATGGGGTCAGAGTTGGTTTTCCTAGGCCCTAGCAGCCGAAGGCGTTCTAGCCACTCGTAGCGAAGCGTGCTGCCGTAAGGCAAAGCTGGCTCGGCTCGAACCCGCTACGCAGCTTCTCAAACACAGCATCAATACAAAGAAAAAGGGCTGCCTTGTGGGCAGCCCTTTTTCTTTGTATTTGGTGGAGATGGCGGGGGTCGAACCCGCGTCCGTCAATCCTCCGCCTCAAGATCTACATGCTTAGGCTTCTCTATTGAGTTAACCCGTCGCGACCCGAGAGCCAGGGTGCTGTGGGCGAGCCTCTTTAAGTTTTAGCCGTTCAGCCTGAGACAAGGCTTCCGGGCGATTCTGTCTCGAATGACACCACGAACCGTCTAGTTACAGACACCTGAACGTGTGGCGTAGCAGACTTATGCTGCTAGAGCGTAGTTATCGTCGTTAGCAACTATAACTGTGTAGTAAGGGATTTACGTGATTCACTACACTCACGACATGCACCTAAGGTTTTGTAATCAGCGTCGAAGCCAAGTCATCCCCAGATAGTGAGCCATTATAGCTCTATGACTGTGTTTTAAGAAGATAGTTTACTTTGCCGCCATCAAGCGTTGTTTCTGGCGAGCCCAGTCCTTGTCTTTATCGGCTGCACGTTTGTCATGTTGCTTCTTACCTTTAGCCAGTGCGATTTCGCACTTAATGCGGTTGCCTTTCCAATACAGGGCGAGCGGTACGCAGGTAAGGCCTTTGGCATTGATCGCGCTAATGATCTTGACCAGTTCACGGTGATTCAACAGCAGCTTACGCTGGCGTGTTGGATCTGCAACAACGTGGGTGCAGGCGGTTTTTAAAGGTGTGAAATGGGCACCGACCAACCAAGCTTCTCCTTTGTGAATATTCACATAGGCTTCTACCAGTTGGGCGCGACCTTCCCTCAGACTTTTTACTTCCCATCCAGTCAGCACAAGGCCCGCCTCAAACTTATCTTCAATGATAAATTCGTGACGTGCTTTTTTGTTTTGACAGATGGTATTGCCCGAAGGAGCTTTCTTCTTTTTAGCCATGGCGGGCGATTATATAGTGCCGCCTGTGGCAAGGAAAGCTGATTTGTTGCTGTTTGGTAACCGGTCAGTTAGGTCTGAAGTCAGTTATGCTTGAATTTGAGTAGTTTCTAATATGTCGACTCTCATGTGAATGTCGTTGTGACTTTCTCGAGAACATGGAAAAATCTCAGTACTGAACAAAAGTTGAAGGCAGGTTAGGGTTTTTCTTATGCAGGAAACTTCATCTATTCATGGTGCCTGGGCATCGCGTTGGATTTTCATTCTGGCAGCAACCGGCTCTGCGGTTGGCTTAGGTAACATCTGGAAGTTTCCTTATATCACCGGCGAAAACGGCGGTGGTGCCTTCGTACTGATCTATCTGTTCTGTATTCTGATTGTAGGTGTGCCGATCATGATGGCTGAGGTGCTGATCGGTCGTCGTGCTCGTCAAAGCCCGATCAATGCTATGCGTGAGGTGGCGATTGAGTCGGGTCATTCCGGTAAATGGTCGGCTGTTGGCTGGATGGGAGTTCTGGCCGGTTTTATGATCTTCTCTTTTTATTCCGTAGTGGCAGGCTGGGTGTTGTATTACATCGCTGGCATGGGCACCGGTGACTTTATAGCCATTGGCAGTGACGATGCAGGCAAGGTCTTTAATAACCTGCTTGCAGATCGCGATACGCTGATTATCTGGCACAGTATTTTTGTAGTGATGGTGATGCTGGTCATCGCCGGTGGCGTGCAGAAAGGTCTGGAAAATGCGGTTAAGTTCCTGATGCCTGCACTGTTTGTGCTGTTGATAGTGCTGTTGGGTTATTCCATGCAGTCCGGTGGTTTTCAGCAGGGTTGGGGCTTTATGTTCCATTTTGATGCTTCGCAACTGAGCTGGGATGCGGTATTAACCGCATTGGGCCACTCCTTCTTTACCCTGTCTTTGGGTATGGGTGCGATCATGGCTTACGGTTCCTACATGCCGAAGAAAGCGTCCATTGGCAGTGCAGTGTTGACGATTGCTGCAATGGATACCTTGGTGGCGTTGATTGCGGGTCTGGCGATTTTCCCGATTGTGTTTGTTAACGGCATGGACCCGGGGGCAGGACCTGGTCTGATGTTTATCACGCTGCCGGTGGCGTTTGGGCAGATGCCGGGCGGTCAGATCTTTGGTTTCATCTTCTTCTTGCTTGTTGGCATTGCTGCCTGGACCTCTGCGATCTCTTTGATTGAGCCAGCAACCGCGTGGATGGTGGAGAAGTTTGGCTGGAAACGTTTGCCATCGTGTATCTTTCTGGGTGTGATTATCTGGATTCTGGGCGTGGCAGCGCTGGGTTCTTTCAACTTCCTTTCTGATGTGAAGCTGGCAGGATTCAATATCTTCGACTTTATGGATTTTGTCACTTCCAACATCATGCTGCCGTTGGGTGGCTTGTTTGTCGCGATTTTTGCCGGCTGGTTTATGAAGCGTTATGCGTCTGAGCATGAGTTGGCAATAAGCTCACCTACACTGTTCAATGCGTGGTATATTGTGCTCCGATTTATTGCACCGGTTGCAGTAGCTATTATCTTTATTCTCAATTTGATCGAGAAACTGAAATAAGCGGAGACGTTCCAACAGCATGACTCAGGTAGATCGCAGTGCATTGGTTTTGCACACTGCAGAAGAAATGTTTGATTTAATAAATGATGTAGAGCGATATCCTGAGTTTCTGCCCTGGTGCGCCAAAACCGAAGTTGTCAGCAGAACGGATAAAGAGCTGGTGGCAACTCTGTTTTTATCCAAAGGCGGTCTGAATTATAGCTTCACTACCCGTAACCAACTGACTCGACCAACCCGAATGACTCTGGTGTTGGAAGAGGGGCCGTTCTCAAATCTGGAAGGTGTCTGGGATTTTAAGGTTCTGAGTGATGAGGCCAGTAAAGTCAGCCTGAATCTGAATTTTGAGTTTTCCGGTAAAATTGCCTCGTTTGCGATGAGCAAAGTATTTAATCAGGTTGCCACCACGCTGGTGGATGCGTTCGTAGAGCGGGCTGATCAGGTGTACAGCTAAGAGTTAATTATGATTGTTGAAATTGCTTATGCTCTGCCAACGGAGCAAAAAATTATCACTGTGAATGTACCGGATGACTGCACGGCGTATGAGGCGGTGATTAAGTCTGGCATTGTGGATATCTTCCCGCAGATTGACCCTGATAATGATCCAATGGGGATCTTTGCCAAAGCGATTAAAAATCCTAAAGAGACGGTTTTGAAAGAGGGGCAACGCGTTGAGATTTATCGCCCTTTAATTGCAGATCCGAAAGAAGCGAGAGCGAAACGCGCAGCTAAGATGAAAGCTAAGAAAGAAGCTGAGGAAGCTGCGCGCAAATAGAAGTGCTTTGAGGCCTTAACCTCTTACTTACCACCACCTGGGCGGAAGTCACCGCTCAGGGATTTAAGTTTACCTTCATCAAAGAACAGAGTGATACGTTCGCGGTTCACCGTGCCATCATCGGCATTTTTAATCTGGTAAATGTAATCCCACTGACCTTCGTGGAATGTGTCTGTTACCAGAGGTGTTCCCATTACAAATCGAACCTGACTTTCTGTCATGCCTGGTCTCAGTTGGTCAACCATGTCCTGAGTTACCACATTACCCTGCGGGATATCGAATTTATACACTCCGGGAAAACCCGAACAACCGGTTAAAAACAGAGTAACTATTGAAGCAATAAGAAGTTTTTGCATGGGAATTGTGCTTCCACTATTGTACGTAAATGCGGATAATAAGGTTTCGCATGCATTTGAACAAGTTAATTGATAAATTGCATGCCCTATAAAACAATTACCAACAGCGTTGAGAACAGTTTATGTCTATCGAGAATCAGGAGCTGCGTAAAGCGGGCCTTAAAGTCACTCTGCCACGAGTCAAAATTTATCAGATTCTGGAGCAGGCAGGTGAAGGTGATCACTTCAGTGCAGAAGATATTTACAAGCTTCTGATGGAGAAAGGTGAAGACGTAGGTCTGGCGACTGTTTATCGAGTTCTGACTCAATTTGAAGCGGCGGGTCTGGTTACACGTCACCACTTCGAGGGTGGCCACTCAGTATTTGAGCTGGCGCGTGAAGAAGAGCATGATCATATCGTTTGTGTGAAAAGCGGTATCGTAAAAGAATTTAATGATCCACGCCTGAATGAACTGCTGAACGAAATTGCAGAATCCATGGGCTTTACTGTGACCGATCGTACAATCTACCTGTACGGTGTTCACAAGGACGCTGACGAAAAGTAAAGACGCGCCACGCAGAATTGGTAATGCTAAAAGGCCAGCTCAAATGAGCTGGCCTTTTAGTGTCTGCCTTATCCCTTTCTTTTATAGTTCTATAAAAGGTGGGTGATTGGTCGTTTATTCATATCAGGCCATGCCCAGCATCTCTTTAGCGTGCTCCATTGAACGTTCGGTAATATCGATACCGCCGAGCATGCGTGCCACTTCCTGAATCCGGTTGTCGCTGTCCAGCTCAGTAATCTGGGTATGAGTGTTAGTTTTATCGCTGCGTTTACTGACAAACAGGTGTTGGTGGCCTTGTGATGCCACTTGTGGCTGGTGAGTCACAGTCAGGATCTGGGCAGTCTCACCTAGCTGGCGAAGCAATTTACCCACTACTTCAGCTATTGCCCCGCCGATGCCGACATCCACCTCATCAAAGATCAGAGTGGGTGTGGTTGAGGTTTGCGCTGTGATGACCTGAATTGCCAGGCTGATTCGCGAAAGTTCACCACCGGAGGCGATTTTTGCCAGCGGTTTAGCGGGTTGGCCTTTGTTGGTGATGATCAGGAATTCAACGTCTTCCAAACCGTTGGCAGCGGGTTTTTCCAGTGTGTTCAGTGCTACAGACAGTTCAGCAGACGGCATACCAAGGCTGTGCAGTTGCTGATCGACCAGTTTGCTGATTTTAGCGGCAGCTTTAGCACGCTTTTCACTGAGTTTTTGCGCAAGCGATTGGTATTTATCTCGAGCAGAAGCAACATCGACAGCCAGTTGTTCCAATTCTTCATCAGAGCGACTCAGGCCTGCCAGTTCATCACAGAGGTTCTGATGGAATTCGGTAATCTGATCCGGTTGGATTCGGTGTTTGCGGGCAATTTCAAACAGAGTGGATAAGCGCTCTTCCACTTCCTGCTGACGCTCGGGGTTGATCTCTACACGATCCAGAAAGTGGCGGATTTCGTTGCTGGCTTCTTCCACCTGAATCAGGGCGGTGTTCAGCATCTCGCTGGCCTGGCGAACAGAAGGAGACTCGGACTGAATATCACTGAGTAGTTGCAGGCAGTGGTTAAGTTGTTGAGTGCAGTTATTCTCTTCATTGTCACTGGCAAGGCTTACCAGTTGGTGACCGGTAGTAAGAATGCTCTCAGCATTGGCGAGGGTTTTCTGTTCCTCTTCCAGTTGTTTAAGTTCGCCTTCCTGAAGGTCCAGTTGATCCAGTTCTTCGATCTGGTAGCTGAGTAACTGAACTCGAGCGGTTTGCTCTGCGCTTTGTTCAGACAGGCGCTTGAGTTCCGTATCCAGTTTGTGCCAGTGCTGGAATTGCTGCTTCACTTCATCTGCCAGTTTGGATTGACCGGCAAACTCATCCAGCAGGGTGCGATGATAATCTTTTTTCAGCAGGCGCTGATGCTCATGCTGACCATGTATTGCGATCAGATGCTGGCCCAGTTCTTTCACCATGGCAGCGGGGGAAGGGCGGCCATTAATATAACAGCGGGAGCGGCCTTCTTTGGTGATGACCCGGCGCAGTATGCATTCACCGTCGTTATCGAGATCATTGTCGATCAGCCAGTTGTTGGCTTCTGGAATGGTATCCAGAGCGAAACTGGCACTGATGTCGGCTTTGTCTGCGCCATGGCGTACAGCGCCGCTTTCAGCGCGGTCACCCAGAGTCAGGCCCAGCGCATCCAGCATGATGGATTTACCGGCACCGGTTTCACCACTGACAACGGTCATGCCGTTATTCAGGTCCAGTTCCAAGCTTTCTACAATTGCAAAGTCACGAATATTCAGCTGATTCAACATAATAAAAATACATGTGTTTTTATACAGTATTTTCTGTATAAGCCAATTTCTGAGGTGATGCAATCTTTATCTCTCCAATTCATAAAAAAATCTTATTTGAACTGTTGAAACCGCTTCGCATGGCCCCATATACAGCAGCAAATACAGTTATTAGCAATCAGACACCTTTAACCAAGGTCGCTGGAGAGATTTAAATGGCCAACGAAGAACTGAATCCGACCGAACAGCAGCAAGCCAACGAAGCTGAGGCGCAGCCTGTTGAAGAGGTAGTGAGTGAAACCGCTGAACAAAACGAAGCAGAAGTTGAAGTTGCTGCTGAAGAAACAGAAGCATCAGCGGATGCTGACAAACTGGCTCAGGATCTGGTCGCTGCAACGGCTGAGATCGAATCTCTGAAAGATCAGATGTTGCGCATTCAGGCAGAAGCACAGAATGTTCGCCGTCGTGCGGAACAGGACGTAGAAAAAGCGCATAAGTTTGGTGTCGAGAAATTCGCCAACGAAATGCTGCCAATCGTAGACAGTCTGGAACGTGCTATTGAAGCCTTCGGTGATGATGAAGCACTGAAGCCAATGCGCGAAGGTGTGGAAATGACCATGAACATGTTCCTTTCCGGTCTGGATAAGTTTGAGATGAAACAGGTGAACCCAAAAGGTGAAATGTTTGATCCGGCTCTGCATCAGGCGATGTCTATGATTCCGGTACCGGATACAGCTGCAAACACTGTGGTTGAGGTAATGCAGAAGGGTTATACCCTGCACGGCCGTCTGGTTCGTCCAGCGATGGTTATCGTAGCTAAAGGCTAAGAAATTTACGTTGTCAGCCTTGAAACCTTACAAATCGTACTTATATAGGTTTCAAGCTGACTGAAAAACAGTCAAACAAGATTTAAATACTGTCCGTCCTACCGGACAGCAAGAAACAACTGGAGCAGATACAAATGGGTAAGATCATCGGTATTGACCTGGGAACCACAAACTCATGTGTTTCCATCCTGGACGGTGACAGCGCTAAAGTAATTGAAAACGCTGAAGGCGATCGCACAACGCCATCTATCATCGCATACGCTGATGAAGGTGAAATTCTGGTAGGCCAGCCGGCTAAACGTCAGGCGGTTACTAACCCTGATAACACTCTGTTTGCGATCAAGCGTCTGATCGGTCGTCGTTTTAAAGATGACGTAGTACAGAAAGACATCAAGATGGTGCCTTACAAAATTATCGAAGCGGACAACGGTGACGCTTGGGTAGAAGTTAAAGGCGACAAGCTTGCTGCACCTCAGATCTCTGCAGAGATCCTGAAGAAGATGAAGAAAACTGCAGAAGACTACCTGGGTGAATCAGTCACTGAAGCGGTAGTAACTGTACCAGCTTACTTCAACGATGCTCAGCGTCAGGCGACTAAAGATGCCGGTAAAATCGCGGGTCTGGAAGTTAAGCGTATCATCAACGAGCCGACAGCTGCGGCACTGGCTTACGGCATGGACAAGTCTAAAGGCGACAAAACTATCGCTGTTTACGACCTGGGCGGTGGTACTTTCGATATCTCTATCATCGAGATTGCTGAAGTCGATGGCGAGCACCAGTTCGAAGTACTGTCTACCAATGGTGACACATTCCTGGGTGGTGAAGACTTTGACCTGCGTCTTATCGAATACTTAGCAGACGAGTTCAAG
>JASBRM010000065.1 GCA_030149405.1 Neptuniibacter sp.
ATCGTAATGGCTTGCTGGGAACATCACTTGCTGTATTGGCTGCATTGATCGCGTTTATATTTGTGCCTGCCTTCACTGTCAGTGAATCTGTTCAGGACAGCCTGCGTCTGGATCTGATCTGGAATGATGGTTTGTACAAACAGATTACGGGCTTCACCCTACTGGGGCTGACTGTGCTGGGCATGCTCATGTCTTTGAAAAAGCGCAGTAAAGTTCTGCGTATCGGTTCCTTCTCTTTCTGGCGAATTCTTCATACTGCACTGGCTTCAATCTGTTTGATTGTGCTGTTGGTGCACACTGGCTTCAATGCCGGTCAGTCCTTGAATCAGTGGTTATTGTTCAACTTCCTGTTGCTGGCGTTTCTGGGTGTGTTGGTCAGCATTGCTATTGGCATGCAATACAAACTGTCGCCATCTGTTGGCCGTCAGGTCAGAAATATTGGTTTCTGGGGGCATCTGCTCCTTAGTTGGCCGCTGCCGGCACTTCTCAGTTTCCACATTCTCAGCGTTTATTACTTCTAAGGGCCGTCAGATATGAGTCGTAAAGTTGTTATCTGGTTAGTTTGGTTGGCTCTCTGCTTCGGGCTTGCGGGCATGCTGGGTTATGAAATGTTTGTTCAGGAACAAAAACCAAATTTTGTTATTGGTGATGCTACCCATGGCCACCATCAGATCGAACTGAGTTGTGATACTTGTCACACCTCTCCATTTGGTGGTGAAGAGGTTATTCATGATGCTTGTCTGGGTTGTCATCAGGAAGAGCTTAAATCAGCTCACGATTCTCACCCGATCAAGAAATTTACAGACCCTCGTAATGCTGATCGTTTGGAAAAAATTAATGCCGTCAGCTGTGTGACCTGCCACGGTGAACATAAGCAGGATCGTACCTTTGCGATGGGCGTAACGTTGCCTGATGACTTTTGTTACGAGTGTCATGCAGATATCGCTGAAAACCGTCCAAGCCATGAAGGGATGGGGTTTGAGACTTGTGCTTCAGCAGGCTGTCATAACTACCACGATAACCGAGCGCTTTATGAAGATTTCCTCCTGGCTAACAGCGAAGGCGATAAGGTGAAGGCAGTAGCAATGGTGCTGGAACGCACAGGTACTGATGCTCTTGAGCGTAAGGAAGCGTTAACCATCAATGATGCGGATGCCAAAAGTGCCTCACCTGAGCACCTTAAGGAGTGGGCGGCGAGCATTCATGCTGACGCCGGTGTTAATTGCACCAGCTGTCATGAGCCGCAGGGTCAGCCATGGCAGGACGATCCCGGTCTGGCGGCATGTAATAGCTGTCACGAAAACGAAGAGAAAGGTTTCCTACTGGGTAAACACGGCATGAAGCTGGCTGAAGGCCTGGGCAAGATGTCTCCAGCGACAGGACGTCAGATTTTCCACGATGATGCCGATCTGACTGGTCTGGACTGCTCAAGCTGTCACGATGCCCATAACCCTGCGCCACAAATTGCAGCGGTAGAAGCCTGCACAAGCTGCCATAACGACATTCACACTCAGAATTACGCGACTTCACCACACGCAGATCTGTGGAAGAAAGAACAGAGTGGCGAGCTGCCAGAAGGCAGTGGTGTGAGCTGTGCTACCTGTCATATGCCGCGTGAAGTACATAAAGAGTTTGGTGAAGAAGTTGTGCGTGTTCAGCACAACCAGAGCATGAATTTAAGACCCAACGAGAAAATGATTCGAACTGTCTGCATGAGTTGTCACTCTCTGGCGTTCAGTCTGGATGCGTTGGCTGATCCTGCACTTATAGAAAGTAATTTCAACGGGCTCCCTGCTCAACACATCCCATCGATAGAGATGGTGCTGAAGCGGGACGCCAGATAGATCTTAAAATTTTTACTTATGAGTAATTGGGGAACGGAGAAAACACTATGCTGAAAAAAGTAACTCTAGCAGCTGCAATTGCAGCAACGGCTGTCGCCATCACTGGTTGTCAGGAAGAAGCAAAAACTGTTGGTATTGATCCAAGTAAACACACAGATGCGCTGTTTGCTGTTATGAATGCTGACCGTACTAACTACACAAAACTGATCGTTGGTCGTCTGGGTCCTAAAGGTGCTGATGCGGTTCTGCCAGTTGAACACTGGAAAGACGTATCAAACGGTGTACCACTGCCTGCTCAGATGTTCCGTGCTGGTTATGAAGCAGTTTCAGAAGTAACTGACGATTTCACGTACTCACTGCAGTCAATCTGGCCAATCAACTCTCAAAACGCGCCACGTACTCCAATGGAGAAAGAAGGCCTGGAATACGTTGCTAAGAACCTGGGTAAAAACTTCTACGGAACAGAAACACTGGGCGGTAAAGATTACTTTACAGCGGTATACGCTGACGTAGCTTCTGTTAAAGCCTGTGTAAGCTGCCACAACGGCCACAAAGACAGCCCTAAAACCGACTTCAAAATGGGTGATGTTATGGGTGGTGTAGTTATTCGTGTACCTCTAGGAGGCTAATCATACATGTTTAACGGTGCTCTGATGTCGCTGCTCACCCTGATACTGGTTTCGTTTCTGGTAACTGGGTGTAATTCAGACGACGCAACAACCAGTTCGCTGTCTCCTGAATTGGAGAAGGGCAAACAGATTGTTGAGGGCCGATGCTTTGCGTGTCATGCGCAAAGCATCAATGGTGCTCCAATCGTTGGTAACAAAAAGATGTGGCAGAAACGTGCGACTCAGGGCAAAGCTGTACTAGTCGAACATGCCATTAACGGATTTGGGCTAATGCCTGCTAAAGGCGGCTTTACTGATTTATCCGATGAGGAAATCGGCTTTGCCGTAGGCTACATGCTCTCTCAAGTAGAACAGTGAGGAACAAATTATGGGTTGTTTTTTTAGTAAGTTGAAAGGACTGTTTGGTGGTGGAGCAAAATGTAAAGCCTCCCTGTATGAGCGACTAGGCGGTGAAGCAGCAGTGGATGCTGCTGTAGATATTTTTTATCGCAAAGTGCTGGCTGATGACCGAATCAGCCATTACTTCGACGACGTAGATATGGATGGACAGGCAGCTAAACAGAAAGCCTTTCTAACCATGGTTTTCGGTGGACCGAATAATTACACCGGAGAAGATATGCGTGAAGGCCATAAACATCTGAAAGGCCTGAACGACACACATTTTGATGCAGTAGTAGAGAATTTAGCAGCAACACTCACCGAACTGGGTGTTGGTGGTGACGATATTGGTGAAATCGCAGGTATCGCAGAAAGCGTACGTGATGATGTATTGAATCGCCCTAAAGATGGCGAAACGCCAGAAGTAGAAGAAGAGGAGAAAGAAATGAGTTTGTATGAACGTATTGGCGGTGAAGCCGCTGTGGATGCAGCAGTAGATATTTTCTACCGTAAAGTTCTGGCAGATGACCGTATCAGCCACTACTTCGATGATGTAGACATGGAAGGTCAGGCAGCTAAGCAGAAAGCATTCCTTACCATGGTTTTCGGTGGTCCGCACAGCTATACCGGCATGGACATGCGTGAAGGTCATAAACACCTGAAAGGCCTGAACGACACTCACTTTGATGCCGTACTGGAAAATCTGGCTGCGACTTTGACAGAACTGGGTGTTCCAGAGTCTGACATCGCTGAGATTGCAGGTATCGGTAACAGCGTACGCGACGACGTACTGAACCGCTAAGAGGTAAGGCATATGGTAAGCGTCAGATTTGAAGAGGCGGATGTAGCGGTAACGGAAGGGACTACCCTGTTGGAAGCCTTACTGGATGCTGGTCACGACATTCCCAATTCATGCCGTGCTGGCGCTTGTCAGAGCTGCATGTTGCAGGCGACTGAAGGTACCCCGCCTGCTGAAGCCCAGAAGGGTTTAAAAGAAACACAGAAGCAGCAAGGTTATTTCTTGGCCTGCCGTTGTGAACCTGAAACTGCTATTACTGTCCAGCGCGGTGCTGCCGCTCAGACAGTTTCAGCGGTCTTGGTAAGTAAGCGGTTACTCACTCCAAGTGTTCTGCAATTAAGGTTTAATGCTGATCTCGAATATCTTCCAGGGCAGTATGTAAACCTGTTGCGACATGATGGCCTATGTCGTTCCTACTCCATTGCCAGTGTACCGGGAGTGGATGACTACGTAGAACTTCAGCTGCGTATCTTCCCCGATGGGCAGTTTAGCCAATGGGCGTTGAATGACTTTATAGAAGGTGAGTCAATCGAGATGCAAGGGCCTTTCGGAGACTGTTTTTATACTGAATCTGATCTTAGCCAGCCTATGTTAATGGCTGGGACAGGAACTGGCCTGGCGCCACTTTATGGAATAGTCAGAGATGCGCTTAAGCGTGGTCATTCGGGTGATATTGAACTCTTTGCCGGAGCAAAAAATGCTGAGGGGCTGTATCTGGTAGATGAGTTGAAGGCATTAGCCGAAACTTATCCTAATCTGACCTATACCCCAGTAACCCTTGAGCAGGGTGACCTGCCGTTGGGCTGTGAAGTGGGCGATTTAAATACAGTTGTTAAAGGAAAGGTAGCAGATACCAAGGGTTACAGGGCTTACTTCTGTGGTTCTGAGGAGCGAGTGAAGAAATTGCGTAAGCAAACCTTCCTTGCAGGTGCAAATATGCAGGATATTTTCTGCGATCTGTTTACTCCCTCGAGTCAGGTATAGCTACCCCGACTCAACACAAAGCCGGCATAAGCCGGCTTTTTTTATGCTTAGGGCACTTGTTGGTCAACAGTGACCAATGTTAAGGAAGGTGCGAATAAGTCTATGGTTTCTCAGGCTCTCAGCCAATTGACTAATCAAGGCGAGCTTTTGCAGGCCTAACGGGTTAAGTCAAGAAAGCGCAACACCGAGTAGTCAGTTGGCTGAGGGCCCCGGAGGGCGAGGTCTTAAGCACACATCTGCTGTGTTAGGTTTCTTGTTAAGGGCTACGGCCATTATCTGCGAAACCTGCCTTGCATCTGCACACTTAAGATCTCGCTGAGCTGCTATAGACTTATTCGCACCTTCCTTGAGTGCTTGTCATAATTGGGGAATCGGCATGGTTCCTGCTCTGTTTACTACTAGATACGCATGCGAGCCCTGAAATTGGGAGATGGCAAGGCTGATTTTGCGCTATATTGGTGCAATAAGTGAGTTTTTTGTCTGGTTTGCATTGAAATGGTCAGAAATAGGATGGATATGCACCAAAAGTTACTGGTTTATACTGATCTTGATGGCACGTTATTGGATCATTTTAGTTACAGCTTTGCCGCAGCGCAGCCAATGCTGGAATTACTTGATGAAAACGACATTCCAGTGATCCCTGTAACCAGTAAAACCCGTGCTGAACTGTTTAATCTTCGTAATGACCTGAACAATCACCATCCCTTTATCGTTGAAAACGGAGCCGCTGTTTTTATTCCTAAAGATTATTTTCCTGAGATTCCATCGGGTTGTTACAGTTTTAATGATTTTTACTGTTACCAGTTTTCGAATCCAAGGTCTGTTTATCAGGAATTACTCAATCAGGTGTCAGCTGAATTTGGGGATGAGTTCATTACCTTTGAGCAAGCGGGTACCCAAGGCATTGTCGACATGACCGGGCTGGATCAGGCCTCGGCTGCCTTGGCCAATGAGCGAGATTTCAGCGAACCACTGAGCTGGACGGGTTCGGAAACAAGGAAACAGCAATTTATCCGACTGCTTGAAGATCAAGGGGCGACCATTCTTCAGGGTGGGCGCTTTCTGCATGTCACAGGTGGTTGTGATAAAGGTAAAGCGTTGAAGTGGTTAACTGATCAATTCCAGCAACAGAATCCAGATTATCGATATACAACACTGGCAGCAGGTGACAGTCATAACGACGTAGCCATGCTGGAAGCAGTAGATCACGCTGTACTTATCCGATCACCGGTGCATTCTGCCCCGGATGTCACTCATCCAAATATTTATAAGACAGAAGCATTTGGTCCAGAAGGCTGGGCCGAGTCTTTGGAGCGGCTGTCTAAACCATTTATACAGTCCACGTATTCGACTAAACCGTTGAAGGCTGGCGAATAAGGAGTTGTTATGGCTGATTTTTATCAGAATGGCATCATTACTACCCTGCATAATTTATCAGACCGACCTGTAGAAGATCTTGAAGAGGATCTTGTGCGTTTCAGCAAGAAACGTCCGTTGGGTCTTCTGTTACCCTCGCTCTTTTCGGAGCTGGAGGGGCCCGCTCTTGGGAAAATTATTGATGAAATTGCCCAGGCTCCCTATCTTGAGCAAATTGTTATTGGATTGGATCGGGCAGATGAAGAGCAGTTTCGTTATGCCAAAAAGTTTTTTAGTAAGCTGCCCCAACATCACCGGATTCTCTGGAATGATGGCCCAAGACTGACGGCATTAGACGCTGAACTCCAAGAGTTAGAGTTGGCACCACGTGAGCCCGGTAAAGGTCGTAATGTCTGGTATTGCATGGGCTATATACTGGCGTCAGGCCGTGCAGAATCGATTGCTCTGCACGATTGCGATATTACAACTTACAGCCGGGATATGTTGGCGCGACTGATCTACCCTGTTGCGCACCCACAGTTTAACTATGAATTCTGCAAGGGTTTTTATGCGCGAGTGGCTGACGGTAAGATCAATGGTAGAGTCAGCCGTTTGTTGGTGACCCCTTTGTTACGAGCACTGAAAAAAGTGTTTGGTGATAACCGTTACCTGGAGTACATGGATAGTTTCCGTTACCCGTTAGCGGGTGAGTTTTCATTCCGGCGTGATGTTTTGAATGATATCCGTATTCCCAGTGACTGGGGACTGGAGATTGGGGTTCTGTCGGAAATGCATCGAAACTATTCCAATAACCGTCTATGCCAGGTGGATATAGCGGATGTTTATGATCACAAGCATCAGGATCTTTCTTTAGAAGATGCGAATGCGGGCCTCTCAAAGATGTCGATTGATATAACCAAGGCTCTGTTTCGGAAGCTGGCAACTCAGGGCCATACCTTCAATACAGAAACCTTCCGTACATTGAAGGCGACTTACTTCCGTATCGCACTCGACTTTGTCGAAACCTACCATAATGATGCGATGATGAATGGTCTTAAACTGGATATTCATAGTGAGGAGGAAGCGGTTGAGATGTTTGCTCGTAACATCATGACTGCCGGGGACGAGTTCCTGACGAACCCCATGGCGAAGCCATTTGTGCCTAGCTGGAACCGGGTAGTCAGCGCGATGCCTGATGTTTTTGATCGCCTGACGGAAGCAGTAGAATTGGATAACCAAGAATTCATGTCTAAATGAGAGCGCATAAGTGAGTAAGGCATTAGAAAAACTGCAGTTTACGGTTAAGAACCACCTAGACCTGATTTATTCAGAGCTTCCGGACGTGAATGCTGGAAGCCTGACCGATGATCTGATTAGCCTGATGCGACTGGAA
>JASBRM010000070.1 GCA_030149405.1 Neptuniibacter sp.
CAAAATCCTCGCCCAAGAAAGCGCCCACAAAAAAGCGCTTTCCCAGAGGATTATTGGCAGTCACTCTTCTTCTATTGGCAGGTTTAGGTTATGGGTTGTATAGCCTCACGCAAGTAGATCCGGAAAAAGCTACAACACCGCTCACAAATGCAAAACCAAGTGAAAAGAAAGTAGTCAAACCTAAACCCGTTGAAAAAGCCCCACATGTTGTCGAAAAATCGATTAATTCTGCCGAGAACAATCGATTTGAATTCTATGACATGCTGAAAAAGAGCGAAGTGGAAGCACCTCAGGTTGACGCTTATAAATCCACGCCTCGGGACGCTAAAACTGAGCATACCTATTTGCTGCAAGCAGGCTCTTTCAAGAACAAAGCAGATGCTGAAAGAATGCGCGCACAGCTGATTCTGCTTGGCCTACCTAATGTCCATACAGATACCAGCAAGAGTGATAATGGCACCCTTTGGTATCGTGTACGTCTTGGTCCGTTTGATAATCGATCACGTCTCTCCAAGGCATATGACAAGCTGGTACAACAGAATATTCAGCCGCTTCGAATCAAGCAGAAGTAACTACTCTTCCGTGGCCTTGAATTTCCTTCAATTGGCTCCATCTTTGTTTTAACTATTCAACGGCACCTTCATTTTTATGGTGCCCCTACAACTCCCTCAGGAGCGGATTAATGACAACGATCGTTTCGGTACGTCGCGGCGACAAAGTCGTCGTAGGTGGAGACGGCCAGGTATCTCTCGGCAATACAGTGATGAAAGGAAGCGCTAAAAAAGTAAACCTGCTTCCTAAACATAATGTGGTCACGGGCTTTGCGGGCTCAACAGCTGATGCGATTACCCTACGAGATCTATTTGAAGCTCAACTGGAAAAGCATCAGGGCAACATAGTCAACGCGGTTATCCACCTTGCCCGTGAATGGCGTAGTGACCGAGTTCTGCGTCGCCTTGAAGCACTGATGCTGGTTGCTAACAAAGAGAAAACTTACCTAATCTCAGGCAGTGGCGATGTCATCGAACCTGAGGACGGCGTCATTGCAATTGGTTCAGGCGGTAACTTTGCTTTAGCCGCAGCTCGCGCACTGACAGAAAACACGGAACTCAGCGCAAAAGAAGTGGTTGAAAAAAGCCTTAATATTGCGGCTGGTATCTGTGTATTTACCAACGCCAACCTAACAATTGAAGAACTTGATTCTGAAGTCTGACCCAGTAAGGAGCCAAACATGTCAAATATGACCCCACGTGAAATTGTTTCCGAACTGGATCGACACATTGTAGGCCAGGATGAAGCTAAACGATCCGTTGCAATCGCCCTGCGTAATCGCTGGCGCCGTATGCAACTGGATGAAGAGCTGCGGGTAGAAGTTACCCCAAAAAATATTCTGATGATCGGCCCTACTGGTGTCGGTAAAACCGAAATTGCCCGCCGTCTGGCTAAACTGGCCAATGCCCCTTTCATCAAGATAGAAGCAACCAAGTTCACTGAAGTGGGCTACGTCGGCCGTGATGTTGAAACCATCATCCGTGACCTTGTGGATATGGCGATTAAGATGATGCGCGAACAGGAGATGGAGAAAGTCCGTTTCCGTGCGGAAGAAGCTGCTGAAGAACGCATTCTCGATGCCCTGCTTCCTCCTGCTCGCCCAACCGGTTTTGGCGAAGAGCCAGCAAAATCTGAAGACAGTGCAACACGCCAGGTTTTCCGCAAGAAACTACGTGAAGGCCAGTTGGATGATAAAGAGATCGATATTGAGGTAGCACAACCTCAGGTTGGTGTTGAGATCATGGCCCCTCCGGGCATGGAAGAGATGACTAACCAATTGCAGAGTATGTTCTCCGGCATGGGCGGAGGAAAGAAACAGCAGCGCCGCATGAAAATTAAAGATGCGTTTAAGGTGCTGACCGACGAAGAAGCCGCAAACCTGGTTAAAGAAGATGAGCTGAAGCAAAACGCAGTTGAACTGGTGGAACAACACGGCATCGTATTCCTCGACGAGATCGACAAAGTTTGTAAAAGCAGCGCCAACAGCAGCGGTGATGTATCCCGCGAAGGTGTTCAGCGTGATCTGTTGCCATTGATCGAAGGCTGCACAGTCAGTACCAAATACGGCACAGTTAAAACTGACCATATTCTGTTTATCGCTTCTGGGGCATTCCACCTATCCAAGCCATCCGATTTGATTCCAGAACTTCAGGGCCGCCTTCCGATCCGAGTGGAACTTAATGCTCTGACTCCGGATGATTTCCGTAGAATACTGAAGGAACCTAATGCCTCTTTGACTGAACAGTACAAAGCATTGCTGAAAACTGAAGGGGTTGACGTAGTATTCACTGACGAAGGTATCAGCCGCGTTGCGGAGCTGGCCTTTGAAGTAAACGAAAGCACTGAAAACATTGGTGCTCGTCGACTTCACACGATGATGGAACGTTTACTGGAAGAGCTTTCTTTCTCAGCGTCCGATTGCAATGGTCAGACAATCACTGTTGATAAAGCCTTTGTTGACCAGCAGCTAAATGAACTGAGTCAGGACGAAGACCTGAGCCACTACATTCTGTAAGCGGAGCTAAATATGTCGCAAGCCCCATTACCAAGCCAGATCAAGTTACATAAGAAATCCCGCACCTTAGAGCTAACCTATGGTGATGATTCTTTTGAGCTCTCCGCTGAATATCTGAGGGTTCACTCCCCTTCTGCCGAAGTGCGAGGGCATGGTATTGGTAACGGGGTTCTCCAGACAGGTAAAAAGCTGGTGGGGATTAAAGAATTAATTCCAACCGGCAACTATGCGCTAAAGATCGTGTTTGATGATGGCCACGATAGTGGACTTTACACCTGGGACTGCCTTCATGATCTAGCATATAACTTCCAACACTACTGGTCAAAATACCTCAAGGATATCGAAGCTGCTGGTGCAAGCCGGGACGGCGGACTGATTGCGAAAGGATAATACCAAACTGCCTCTAAATTCATCACACGAACGCAGACAAGCTGCTTTGATGAGAGTAAAATCAGCCCATCTTAAGATTTTTCAGGATTCATACAATGTCTGACCAGAACAACAACGGCACAACTCACTTTGGATACGAAGACGTACGCAAAGAAGACAAAGTGAAGCGCGTCGCCGACGTTTTCCACAGTGTTGCTGGTAAATATGACCTGATGAATGACCTGATGTCCGGTGGCGTTCATCGCCTTTGGAAACGAATCACAATCGAACAAAGTGGCGTTCGCACGGGTAACACTGTCTTGGATATTGCCGGTGGGACAGGTGATCTGACTATGCGCTTCTCCCGACTGGTTGGACCCACGGGTAAAGTTGTACTGGCAGATATCAACGACTCCATGCTGAAAGTAGGCCGCGATAAACTTCTGGACAAAGGTGTAACCGGCAATGTTGAGTTTGTTCAGGCAAATGCTGAATGCCTGCCATTTCCGGACAATACGTTTGATGTGATCACCATCGCATTTGGCCTTCGTAATGTTACAGATAAGGATGCTGCGCTTCGCTCAATGGCCCGTGTTCTGAAACCAGGCGGTAAACTGATGGTTCTGGAATTTTCTAAAACCAACAACCCACTGCTGACAAAAGCTTACGATTTCTATTCTTTCAATATCCTGCCTCAAATGGGTTCTGCAATTGCAGGTGATGCAGACAGTTACCGCTACCTTGCGGAATCGATTCGCATGCACCCTGATCAGGAAACCCTGAAAGGCATGATACAGGAAGCAGGTCTGACTAATTGCAAATATCAGAACATGACGGGCGGCATCGTAGCTCTGCATACTGGCATCAAACCTTAAGGAAGTTAGTTTAATGATTGAAATGCTGCAGGCCTCATTTTTCACCACTGCGGAAGAGATCTGTAATCAACTCATTAAGCGCGACCCTGTCACACAACACAATCTGGGCTTACTCAGCGGCAAGGTCATTGCAATAGAATGCACAATGCCGCAACTCACTTTATATATGTTACCCAACGCGGATGGTCTCCAGATTCAGTCCACATTCCACGACAGCCCGGACACCACACTCAAAGGCAGCATTACTGATTTCGTTCAGTTATTAACTGCGAGTGATAAATCCTCCGCCATGTTTGGCAAAACAATTCAGGTCAGTGGCGACAGCACGCTGGCGACTCGTTTTCAGGAAATTCTTGCGGATGCACACATTGATTGGGAAGAGCTGCTGGCAAACATAATTGGAGACTTACCAGCTCATCAGTTAGCCCTCTACACCGCTTGGAAAGCTCAGTGGTATAAAAATACAGGTGAAAGCCTGTTACAGAGTCTGGATGAGTATATAAAAGAGGAAGCCAGGCTAATTCCAACCCGTCCTGAAACGGAAATGCTCTATCAAGAGATCGAATCCCTGAATGAAAGGGTCGAAAGGTTGGCGGCTAAAATCGCCGCCAAATCACCGATTAAAACGGCTTAACCACAACAAAGATCAGAATTGGGATAAAAATCAGCAGAGGCAATTCGTTAAACAAACGAAAATAACGCCCACTCTTATCCAATTGACCCGCGCGCATTTTCTTCAGATAAGCTTTACACCAATGATGGTAGCCAATTAACAGCACAACAAAAAACAGCTTGGCGTGCAGCCATCCACCACTATAGCCATAGCCTAACCAAAGCCATACACCCAGGCCTAGAGTGAAGAGCGCCATAATCGACATAAAACCATAAAGCTTGCCGGCCATAATCTCCAGGCGAGCTACATCCTGGCCCGCTTCACGGCCTTCAACGTAATGCACAAAAATACGCGGAAGATAGAAAATTCCAGCCATCCAACTGGTCATCGCAAGAATATGAAATGTCTTAATCCAAAGCATCTGTTTACCTTAATAACCCAATAGTGGATATAACTCGCCGCTCTTTACGGTCAGAGCCGCGGATTGGATTGTACCGTCTTTCTGCCAGTTAAAAAGCAATTTCCGAATTACTGGCTCGACTTCATCAGCCGACATCCCAGCGATCACTTCATCACTATAAAGTGCTTTCAAAAGCAGAAAGTCCAAACCACTCAACAAACTCTCTGGAGTGCGATCATTGAAAATTGAGGGATACGCTTTTTCTGAATCATTGGGCAACCCGAGAATCTGGGTAATCTCTTCAACAATACAGCTGACCAACTTCCCATGCATTCTTGCCTGATCTACAGGAATAATGACCACTGCCTTTCTAATCTTGTAATGCCCATCGGTACTGAAGTTCGCCATGCACACCGCACTTCTTATATGCGGGATAGCTTCAACGCCAAACTCTCTGGCAACCTGCTCTTTCCATTGCGATTGGCGAGTCAGAATAATTTTTAAGTTGGCTTGGCTTTGATGATCCACCAGCTCAAGTTTATGCCCGGTGATCGTCGATAAATGCTCTGTATGCATCCGGATCAGATCAGTGTGTAACTCCTTATCCCCAACCTGATGATCAATCCAAATGTTTACAGGTTTTTCCCATTTACGAACAAAGTTACCTCGCTGCGAATACTCATTTCGTAACGCAACTTCTATAAAAGCTCGATAAATAAAAGAAGGTTGTTGCCATTGCACTTGCTCAGCAGGAAGCTGCATGGAATAAACAATCACGAGCAATCCAAGCAGCTTTTTCATAAGGTCTTATTTAGCCTGTGTCGATACAGAAATAAGATCAGCCAGCTCAACAGTCAACTCATCTCCAGGAAGAACTGGGCCTACTCCAGCTGGGGTACCCGTCAAAACCACATCACCCGGGGTTAAAGTGAAAAATTGGCTGATATAACTAATCAAAGGCAGAACTTGATTCAGCATATGGGAGCTATTGCCATGCTGCCTGACTTCTCCATTCACAGTCAGTTTGATCTCCACATCCTGTAAATCAGCAACCAGCACTGGTTTTACAAAAGCAGACAATGGACAAGAGCCATCAAAAGCCTTCGCTTTCTCCCAAGGATGGCCTTTCTCTTTTAATTTGCTTTGCAGATCACGCAGAGTTAAGTCTAAACCTAAACCGATACCTGCAATGGCTTGTTCGGCTTCAGCCTCGTCTGCTTTAGACAAAGTGCTGCCTATAAGAATCGACATCTCTGTTTCAAAGTGAACACTTCCTAACCCCGTAGGCACTTCAAATGGCTGGTCCATGTCCACAACACTCGTCGCTGGCTTAATAAACAACATCGGCTCCGTGGGGATGGGGTTATTTAACTCAGCCGCATGATCCGCATAATTTCGGCCGACACAAACCACTTTCCCCAGTGGTAAATCGACAGAAGTGCCATCCTGATAAAGATGTTGATAACTCATTTCACCCTCGCAACTATTCTCTGTAGAAGGTGATGTTAACCCGCACAGGTTGGACGAGCCAATACAGGCCGAGTCTTAAATTGCAGTGCTAGAGCCAGGCTGAAGGTCATTAATAGAACGAACAACGACCCAATGACAACTCCATCCCACGCCTGCCACAGCCAGAAAGGGTCCAGATACAATCCCCCTGTACTTGCACCAATGTAATAAAACACCAGATATATGGACGAAGCCGTAGCTTTAGAGTGCAAAGCATTGTGGCTTACCCAACTGCTGGCGCTGGAGTGCGCCGTGAAAAAACCAAAGGCATTTATCAGAAAGCCTGTCACTATTGCCAAGACTGTTCCATGGAGCGTCAAAACAGTTCCAAACATCAAACACAGGATGCCACCAGCAATGACAACCGGCTGAGATAGATAACTGGACAAACGCCCAGATATAAATGATCCAAAGGTCCCACCCAGATAAGTCAGAAACAACATACCCAAAAAGCTTGCTGGCAGATTGTAAGGTTCCGCAGCCAACATAAACGTGGCATAGCTGTATTGATTCAAAAAGATAAAGAAATTAAAACCTCCGATCAGATAAGCCATTAACAACAATGGATTTTTTAAATGATCGAGCATGTCTCCTAACATCTGATTTAATTTGAAAGGTTTGGCATTGAAGTTTTCAGAAGTAGGTAACAACCAAACAAAAATAACCAGACAGATAAACCCCAGCAGGCTCATACACAGGAACGTCTCCTGCCAGCCCAGCCACTCTCCAACAAAACCACCTATCAGACGCCCACCAATTCCACCCAATGAATTAGCGCCGATATAAACCCCAACCGCAGCTACTAATGCAGGCTTACTGAATTCATCCCCCATATAAGCGATCGCCATGGCTGGTAAACCCGCCAGGAAAAAACCCTGCAAGCCTCGCAGCAACAGCAACTGATTAAAGGTTTCCACCTGAGATAAAGCGAATGTCGTAAAAACCACACCACACATGGTTATTACCATTAAAAGATTGCGCCCCAACACATCGGATAATGGCCCGAACACCAGTAGCGATAAACCCAGCGTCAGGGTAGTGATTGTACAACTGAGCCCAACCTCGAGGGTTCCAAGCTGATACTGTTCGGCCAGCATAGGCAACAGCGGCTGAATCACATAAACATTGGCAAAAATCATAAACGAGCCCAGACACAACGCCAGAGTCGCACGCCAGAATTGTGGTGAATGGGATTCAATCATTTTTTGCCCTGTCAGAAATATAAAGTGAGGCAACAATAACAACCACAACAAAATCATTAAAATATATACTTATTATAAAATTAATAAGAAAATCTTATGCATGGATATAAAACACCTGCGTTATTTCAAGACGGTAGCCGACCTCAGTAGCTTTACAAAAGCGGCTAAACATCTGCACATCGCTCAACCAGCCATCAGCATGGCGATTCAAAAGCTTGAGGCAGAGCTGGAACTGACCTTACTGCACCGGAAAGATCGCAAGGTGAGCCTTACCGATGAAGGCCAACACCTTTACCGCCATGCGGAACGGATTATCCAGGCCAGTGAAGATGCCTTATTGGAAATGCAGGAGTTGAAAGGGCTTCTAAAAGGAGAGGTCCGGGTCGGAATTCCAAGCATGTTGGGTTCTTATTATTTCCCCCCTATATTAATGGCCTTCCGGCATCGCTACCCGCAACTGACGCTTACCGTCATCGATGGGGGTGCGGGAAAGCTGCAACAGCTTCTGGAACAGGGAGAATTGGATCTTGCTGTCGTTGTAGATCAATGGCGTCCAGATTCAAACAATCTGCAATCTGAAGTTTTTCTACGTGAGCAGATGATGGTAATCAGCCCCAAAGATCATCCATTTGCAGAACTGAATACCATCGACTACTCCCAACTCTTTGCTGAGGAGCTGGTAATGTTCAACACTGGCTTCTTCCATAGAAACGTGGTGGACCGCTTAGCTGATGAAGCCGGGGTTTCCCCGAAAATTAGTTTCGAAACCAACCTAATCCCCTTAATTAAATCGATTGTGAAACAAGGGTTTGCCCTGTCCACACTGATGGAAATGGTGATCAAAGACGAACCAGAACTGGTTGCCCGCCCTTTCACTAAACCCGTTTGGCTGGATCTATCTATCGCCTGGAGAAAAGAGGGTTATCTATCTCAGGCAAACCGCACATTTGTTGATTTTGTTTTAGAACATAGTGACAAAGAGCGGCGATAAGCTTTCAACTTGCAGCCATCTGTAATTATCTCTATGATTCGCGCAAATTTCAGGAGAACAAATAATGTTGAATGTTAACGAATACTTCGACGGTGCGGTTAAATCAATCGGTTTTGAAAACGGCGAAGGCAAAGTAACTGCTGGCGTAATGGCCCCAGGTGAATACGAGTTCGGTACCAGTGAAGACGAACTGATGAAAGTAACCAGTGGTGAACTGATCGTGAAACTTCCGGGAAGCGATGAGTTTCAGTCTTTCCCATCTGGCACAGAATTTAAAGTTGCAGCCAACCAAAGCTTCCAGCTGAAAGTTGAACAGGCTACTGCTTACCTGTGTTTCTACGGCTAAAGCCATTTAGGAGCGGATTCTAACCGCTCCTGACTCTTCACATATCTAAAATCCAATCCCCTTCAACTTCAGTTGAATATTTTTCCGCCAAATCCGGTGGAACACTCATCCTTTTCAACTTTCCATGTGCTAATATTCGCGCTTTCATTTTTTAGCGATTAATCCTGTGGTACTTCCTACTGGCATCAAAGCCCTTAGAGAAGCAAAGATCACGCAAATAAAGAGCTGCACACCATGAGTCAAACAACCTCTCTTGATAAAAGCAAAATCAAGATTCTGTTGCTGGAAGGCGTTCACCAGTCTGCTGTGGACACTTTTAATCAGAATGGTTACACCAACATTGAGTTTCTGACTGGCTCCCTGCCGGAAGAAGAGCTGATCGAGCGCGTTAAAGATGTTCACTTCATCGGTATTCGCTCGCGTACTCAACTGACTCCTCAGGTGTTTGAAGCAGCTAAGAAACTGGTTGCGGTGGGTTGTTTCTGTATCGGTACCAATCAGGTTGATCTGGAAGCAGCAACCATGAACGGTGTAGCCGTCTTTAACGCACCATTCTCTAATACACGCTCTGTTGCTGAACTGGTTATCGCAGAAGCGATTCTGTTGCTGCGCGGTGTTGCTGAGAAAAACGCGAAAGCTCACCGTGGAGAGTGGCAGAAATCTGCTAAAAACTCTTACGAAATCCGTGGTAAAAAGCTGGGTATCGTGGGTTATGGCAGCATCGGTTCTCAATTGAGTGTTATTGCTGAATCTCTGGGCATGGACGTTTACTTCTACGACGTTGTAACCAAACTGCCTCTGGGTAACGCAACTCAGGTGGGTTCTATGAAAGAACTTCTGAACATGAGTGACATCGTTTCCCTGCATGTTCCAGAAACCCCATCGACAAAAGATATGATGGGTGAAGCTCAGTTCAACGAGATGAAACAGGGCTCTATCTTCCTGAACGCTGCTCGCGGCACGGTTGTGGTTATCGATGAACTGTGTAAAGCACTGGATTCTGGTCGCCTGTTGGGTGCAGCTGTGGACGTATTCCCTGTTGAGCCACGCACCAACAATGACGAGTTCATTTCACCTCTGCGTGAGTACGACAACGTTATCCTGACTCCACACGTAGGTGGTTCTACTATGGAAGCGCAGGAAAACATCGGTTACGAA
>JASBRM010000075.1 GCA_030149405.1 Neptuniibacter sp.
ATTGAAATATTATTCGTCATTATCAATTAATCTATTGAATTTTATCGTTTGAATGATAAATCAGATTTCTGCATTATAGCCAGCATTCCATCAAAAGATGATCAAAGTTTAATCAGGCCGATAGTTATGTCTTTGAGCAAGGCATAACGCTGAATCTACCTGTTTTGAGGTGAAACCCATGATTCCTCGTCTTTCACAAGTCGAAACCACAGAAATTATCTACCTTCAGTTCATTGATGCCCTTAAACAAAAAGGGTTTTCCGGTGACCTGAACCAGGATTATGCCAACAGAATTGTTTTGTCTACTGATAACAGTATCTATCAAATGTTGCCTCAGGGGGTGTTATACCCAAGAACGACGGATGACCTTATTCTGATTGCACGACTGGCAGATGAAGAACGTTTTGCCGACGTAAAAATGAGTGCTCGAGGCGGCGGCACCGGTACCAATGGTCAATCACTGACTGACGGCTTAATTGTTGATGTGTCGAAGCACATGAACCAGGTGCTTGAGATCAACTCTGAAGAGCGTTGGGTCCGAGTGCAGGCCGGCGTTGTTAAAGATCAGCTAAACCGTGCCTTGAAACCCTACGGTTTATTCTTTGCTCCTGAACTCTCAACCAGTAACCGCGCTACAGTAGGTGGCATGATCAATACCGACGCAAGCGGTCAGGGTTCAGTCATGTATGGTAAAACCCACGATCATGTACTGGAGTTGGATACCGTCCTGCTGGGTGGTGAGTTTTGGAACTCACAACCCATCTCAGATGAAGAACTGGAAACGATCAAAAACCGCAAAGATCGTGTAGGTGAAGTTCACCGTCTGGTTGATCAGGTTTTCTCTGAGAAGAAAGATCTGATTGATGCCAAGTTCCCTAAACTAAACCGCTGCCTGACCGGCTATGACCTTGCTCATATCCGTGACGAGCAGGGGCGCTTTAACCTGAACTCCGTTCTCTGTGGTGGTGAAGGTTCACTGGGCTTTATCGCAGAAGCAAAACTGAATGTGCTTCCAATCCCTAAATTTGCTGCACTCGTAAACATTAAATACGACAGCTTTGAAGCCTCACTTCGAGATGCCACTGACTTAATGGAATGGAATCCTACTTCCATTGAGACCATAGATTCCAAGGTTCTTAACCTAGCGATGGGAGATATTATCTGGGATACGGTCAGCCAGTATTTCCCGCAGGAAGAGGGTGAGCCTGAAATAAAAGGGATTAACCTTGTTGAATACACTTCAGACGATGAAGCCTCTTTACGTGCAGAAGTTGAAAAGCTAGAAGAACACCTAAAAGCAGTAGCCGGCCAATCCGGTAAAAGTTTTGGCTTCTCTGTCGTTTACGGCGCTACCGAGATTAATAAGATCTGGGCTATGCGTAAGAAGTCAGTAGGCCTGCTGGGTAATGCTGATGGTCAGGCACGCCCCATCCCATTTGTGGAAGATACAGCAGTACCCCCAGAAAACCTTGCGGACTTTATCATGGAATTCCGTAAAGCTCTGGATGATCGTAACCTGGCTTACGGGATGTTTGGCCACGTGGATGCCGGTGTGCTTCACGTTCGCCCAACCATCGACATGAAAGA
Organism: Neptuniibacter sp.; assembly: GCA_030149405.1. Lineage (GTDB taxonomy): Bacteria > Pseudomonadota > Gammaproteobacteria > Pseudomonadales > Balneatricaceae > Neptuniibacter. The sequence goes on from JASBRM010000075.1 coordinate 1,588, forward strand.
CCCTGAGCAGGAAAAACTGATTCGCGCCATCACCGATGATGTTGTGGCTTTGACGGTTAAATACAAAGGTCTTCTTTGGGGTGAACACGGCAAAGGCGTTCGCTCGGAATACGCACCCGAATTCTTTGGTGAACTCTACCCAGAACTGCAAAAGATTAAAGCAGGGTTCGACCCTCGCAATCAGCTCAACCCAGGCAAAATTGCAACGCCAGCGATTGAGGGTGCTGAACTACTTAAAATTGACGAAGTGCCTACACGCGGTCAATTTGATCGCCAGATCAGCCCTGAAGCACGTAAAGAATACGATGCAGCCATGTTCTGTAATGGTAACGGAGCATGCTTTAACTACGACCCTAATGATGCAATGTGCCCATCATGGAAGGGCACACGCCAGCGCATCCATTCACCAAAAGGACGCTCTTCCCTGATTCGGGAATGGCTGCGTCTTATGGAGAAAAACGGCACTAATCTGGTTGAAGAATCCAATCGGATCAAGCGCAGTTCATTCATTGCCTCTTTACCAAGCCGAATCAAAAACACCCTTGCCAAGAAGAATGACGACCAGTATGACTTCTCTAACGAAGTGCATGAGTCAATGATGGCATGCCTGGCGTGTAAATCCTGCGTAGGGCAGTGCCCGATTAAGGTTAATGTTCCGGACTTCCGCTCTCGCTTCCTTGAGGTGTATTACGGTCGTTATCTGCGTCCGGCTAAAGACTATATGGTTGGCTCACTGGAATACATGATTCCATGGCTATCTAAGTTCCCGGCGCCTTATAACTGGGCGATGAAGAACAAAGCGCTTAAAGCGATCTTCCGCAAGCATGCGGGCATGGTTGATAGCCCAACGATCTGCACCAACAGCCTGATCTCTGGCATGAAAGCCCGTGGCGTTGAATTTGCCACGCCTAAGCTCATTAAAAGCCTGACCAATGAAGATCGTGAGAATGCAGTCATTATCGTGCAGGATGCCTTTACCAGTTATTTCGAAACTCAGCTGGTACTTGACCTGGTAGACCTGCTGACAGGCTTGGGCTTCTACGTGCTGATGGCACCATTCAAACCAAACGGTAAACCGCTGCATGTGCACGGTTTCATGAAAGCGTTTGAGAAAGCGGCTGAATCTAATACAGATATGCTCAAAGCTCTGGATAATACCGGCGTCCCAATGATCGGTATCGACCCATCAATGACCCTGACTTATCGCCAGGAATACGGCTATGTAATTCCTGAAAAAGACCTGCCTAAAGTGCAATTAATTCAGGAATGGCTATCCAGTCATACTGATAAGCTTGCCAGCTTTAATGGTTCGAACCTGCCTGCCGCAGAATTTAAACTTATGGCTCACTGCACAGAGAAAACCAATGCAGCACCGAGCATCAGAATGTGGCAGGAAATCTACAGCGCTATGGGGCAGAAGCTTGAGATTCAACCGGTTGGCTGTTGTGGTATGTCCGGCACCTTTGGACATGAAACCCAGAATGCAGAAACGTCGCGCAAAATTTACGATCTCAGTTGGTCTGAGGTGGTGAACGATCCTGCGAACCAGAACAAACTGGTGGCGACCGGTTACTCATGCCGTAGTCAGGTGAAGCGTATCGACGAAAAACAGGTTCCACATCCGATTCAGATGTTGCTTACGCTACTTAGAGAACACAAAAGTAGCTAATTTCTCAAGTGCACTCACTTCGGAACTATGAAGTGGGTGCAATATCTACCTCAACCTAATCTATCTGACACTTAACCTGCCTAGCGCTTTCCGTCTTTCCTATCACTCTTAATTGTGTAAATATGCTTCTACCAAGGAGATATCAGGTAACCCGCTTTAAAGGATTAATTGTGAACGATTCCTATTAATGGTCATTTTTGGTTTTTGGTGTAGAAACACGACAGCTTGTCGCTTTTCTCCAATTAGCAGATCAACAAATAACGCAATCAAATCTTAAAAAAAATCAATATATTACCTGAAACTCTTTGTATTTTTATTAACCAAGATATACGACACCATGTCGCCTTTCATAAATATACGTGTCGTATATTTAGCTGTTAGCACCCAAACGGAGTTCATCTCTTTTGCGAGTTATACCCAATAAGGATAAAGGCTTTGGATAAGCAACAAATACAATGCTCAATTTGTGGGAAATCTTGGAATAAAGATGAAGAAGGATTACAAGTAGAACATATATTTCCAGTTTCCAACTCAAAAGGAAACCTGATCCCTATATGTGCTGAGTGCCATAGGGACCTTGATTCTCGACAATTTACAGAGATAGAGTTTAATAACTATATTGCTTCTCTAATGAAAGAGTCTGGGAATTTCTCCGATGTAAAATTGGAAGAACGCATCTCTGGCGAAAAGCCCTTTAGAGCAGATATTACTGCTACTGACAAGCAGGGAAAGAAGTGGCTGGTAGAGTGCAAAAGATCATCATCTTTTACTCCTGCTGGATTTCATAAAGCCTATCATCAAATTAAGAAATATAAAGAGTTATCTAGCTTTGACCAATACGTATTAGCATTTCCCGGGTTGGCATCCGACAATCAGAAATATAGATTAGTTAGTGAAGATATTTCCGTATGGGATGCGGGCGCTATTGCTGAAAAATTCAAACAGCAAATATCTGACTCGAAGCACCCTATCTTCTCAAGTTTATTCCTTTCTCAGGCTGAAAAGGATAAACAATCTCCAGAAATGGTTCTTCTAGAAAAACTCAAAAAGTGTGAGAAAGGTAGAGAAGCTTGGTCTGACTATCAAAAGTTAATTGGCCAAATACTAGAACAATTGTTTTGCCCTTTATTGGAAGCACCTATTTCTGAGTCACCTGACCTTAATAATGTCAATCGACGTGACTGGATTATGCCTAATTATAGCGATCAAGGCTTTTGGCACTTTATTCGAGAGAAATATAGTGCCGATTACGTAGTAGTTGATGCAAAAAACTACAAGAATCCAATATCCAAAGAGCAGGTATTGCAAATTGCAAACTATCTTAAACCTCATGGGGCTGGGATGTTTGCAATAATCACAACAAGAATAGGCTCAAATAAATCTGCTGATTTAACTATTAGAGAGCAATGGATGGCTAACGGAAAAATGATTTTAGTCTTAAATGACGAAGATATCGAAGCTATGCTTCTAGCTAAGTCCGCAGGGGGAAAACCTGAAAAGGTTATTGGGCAACTAATTGAACGATTTCGATTATCAATGTAATAAGCAGTTCATGGCTGTGCTAACAAGCGGCTGCTGGCGGACTGGAAAAAGCTACGGCTTTGCCTCCACTTTTACCAGCCGCAGAGCCTGGCGTTATATTTTCAATAACGAAAAATCATCATTTCAATAAGTTAGATAAAGGTTAAACATGGCATCAATGAATAGAAGTGAAGGGATAAATGGGGTCAGAGTAAATTTGATAACGCAAACTCTGGCACGAACCATATCCCCTCTGCGCAGCCGAGTATCGCAGCTTAAACCAGAATTAAGAACTTGTTCTGTTTGAGGGAGCTAAGCGGACGAGTTTACAAGCTCGCTGGGTTAAGAGAGAAACGCAGGGAATCGGTCGCTGACCGACAAGAAGCGGGGTCAGCTTTGGGTTGTTAGGGTATTTGCTGATCAAATACCCTGACTCGATAACAAAGCGAAATAAGAAAACAAACCTATGTAATAAGGTCAGATCTTTGGCCAGAATATAACAGGCGGCTTAAATTAAGCCTTCTTAACATACGCCGCCGTCACCATCATATCCCCAGCACCATCCACCTTACAGTCAAGCTGGTGATCCTTGCCTTCCTGCATGCGCTTAATCAAGGCTTTAGTCCCGATTTTCAGAACCTGTGAGCTGCCTTTTACTTTAAGATCTTTGATCAGAGTGACCTTATCACCTTCCTCAAGCAGGGTGCCGTTGGCATCTTTAATGTTCAGCTTTTCTTCTTCAGCAACTTCTGCCGGATTCCATTCATACGCACATTCCGGGCAGATCAGCATCTCCTGATCCTGATAGACGTATTCAGAATTGCAGTTAGGGCATGCAGGCAGTGACATTCAAAAGACCTCTGAAAACGGATGTAAAAATTTTGAGTAGTGGAGACTCAGGCTTTTTTGACCACGCTGCCTTTTAGCATCATATCGCCGGCGCCATCGACTTTACATTGCAGTTCATGGTCACCGTCTACGATACGTTTAATCACCGCCTTAGTACCCACTTTAAGCACCTGTGAGCTGCCTTTAACCTTACGGTCCATGGCCAGTGTGATTTTGTCGCCTTCTTCCAGACGGTTACCGTTGACGTCTTTTACGACCAGCACATCCTCGTCTTCAACTACTTCTGATGGATTCCATTCATAACCACATTCCGGGCAGATCAGCATCTCCTGATCCTGATAGACGTATTCGGAATTACATTTAGGGCAAGCTGGCAGTGACATAGGTATTTCTTCTTCAAATGGATTTTGCGTGCATAGTAATCAGTTGAAGAGTTCTTTGCGAGCCTTTACTTAAAATCAGACGATCTGTGTCATCTCATACAGCCTAAAATCTTCTACTGCTCCTTCTGTGGCCACTCGATATGACTGGATATGCGCTGAGGCCATATGCTGCTGCCACAGTTCTCTTGATTCCCAGTTTTCATAGAGCATAAAGTACGCGGGATCTTGGTTATCCCTATGCAGGTCATAATTAATACAACCTTCCTCGGCACGGGTATGAGCAACCAGTTTTGATAGTTCGCTCAATACCAGCTCAGCATCATCCTTGTGCGGCCGGATATGAGCGACGATTGTAAGTTTTGTCATTGGCTTCTTTCCTGAATGATTTGCTTCATCGCAGCAATAATCTGTTGGTTTTTATTCTCATCCAATGCATCCGGATGAGGCAACGCAAATTCACCTGCATCATTATCAAAGTATTGTCCATGTTTTCCTGAAAACTCGTCTGACAGCGACGCACGGATTAAGATATCCGCTCCTTGTTCAACATCGTTACCCGCGACACCAAATCCATCTTTAACCATTTTGGTCGCCAGCAGTGATCCCGGATTAACCGACACAAGAAGAATGCCACGCTCAGAGAACTCATCAGACAGTTGCTTTGTCCAGGCAGTTAATGCCAGTTTGCTCTGAGCATAAGCGGCAAAGTCTTCAGAAAAATGCAGCCTTCCTTTCAGAGCGTCGATTTCAACCGGTGATTGTGCTGCTGAGGACAGGTTTATCACCCGGCTTCCTGGCTTTAAGATTGATGCTAATTCCTGTATCAGCAGATAAGGCGCTATGTTATTCACAATAAAGCGCAGGTCATAACCATCCGCCGTGATTGGGGCAGGTGCTTTGAATACGCCGGCATTGTTAATGAGCACATCCAGTTGTGGATGTCGCTGGCAAATGTCATGCGCCATATTCTTAACGGCGTTAAAATCAGAAAGATCTGCAACCACTCCCTCCAAAAGGGCATGATCAACAGTCTTGCTGAGTTCAGCAATGGTGGAGTCAACTTTCTCTGCTGTTCGACCGTGTATCAGGAGGCGATGGCCATCCTGAATAAGCTGTTTAGCGGTCGCCAGACCAATACCATCGGTTGAACCTGTTATCAGTATGGTTTTGCTCATTACTGACTCCTCATTGCTTTACTGACTATGAACCAGGGTTAGAATCCTTCCAGTACAACTTTGCCAATGGATCTGCCAGCTTCCAGCTGCTCATGGGCGGCCCTAAGGTTGGCTGCGTTGATTGGCCCCAGATTTTGTTCGATGGTTGTTTTGATAGAACCCTGATCCACCAGATCAGCCACATGGTTTAACAGTTTAGATTGTTCTTCCATATCTTTTGCCTGAAACATTGAGCGCGCATACATAAACTCGATATGCAGGGACAAGCTTTTCGGCTTCATCTTCATAATATCCAGAGGTGTTTCTGGGTCATCAATCATTGCGATTCTGCCAAAAGGCACCAGCAGCTCTGTATAGGTTTCAAAATAACTGTCTGTGCTATTGAGGCTGGCAACATGGGTTACATTACCAACACCCAGCGCTTCGATTTGTGGCTGTAGGGGTTTGGAATGATCAATCACATAATCAACGCCCAGCTTTTTAACCCACTCCTGAGAGCTTTCCCGTGAGGCGGTTCCTATGACTGTTGCACCAGTGATGGATTTAGCCAACTGAACCAGAATGGAACCAACCCCGCCGGACGCGCCAACCACCAACAGCACTTCATCCGATTGCTTTTGTGACTCATGTGATTGTTGTTCCAGCTCAAGGTGCTCAAATAACAGCTCCCATGCTGTAATTGTAGTGAGGGGCAGGGCGGCTGCTTCCGCTGCACTCAGGCTTTTGGGCTTAAAACCAACGATGCGTTCATCCACCAGTTGGTATTCGGCATTGCTGCCTGCTCGATTCAGGTCGCCTGCGTAGTAAACGATGTCGCCCGGCTGGAAGTTTTCAACCGCTCCTCCGGTTGCGATCACTTCACCTACAGCATCCCAGCCAATCACTTTGTAGCTACCATCTTCATTAGCGACGTTTTGACGAATCTTGTAATCGACCGGATTTACAGCAATGGCATGAACCTTAACCAGGAGGTCACGGCCACTGGCAATCGGTTGTGCAAGTTCGATATCCATCAGAGATTCTGGATTGCTAATAGGAAGGGACTGTTTGTAGCCAATGGCTTTCATGGTGTTTGCGGTAGTCATAATCTTTTCTCCACTCGGAATAACTTAATGAGTAGAGGGTAGAACTTGATTACAACATGATAAACCGCATAATTATTGAATCATTATCAATAATATTTTGAGAATATGCAGTTAGAAGATCTTCAGGTTGTACTTAAAGTAGCTGAATTCCGCAGCATTACTGCCGCGGCTACGGCTCTGGATATGCGAACAGCAACTGCAAGTGCTGCTCTGAAACGGGTTGAACGCATCCTGGGAGTTGAGCTGTTTGTCCGTACTACCCGGCAGTTGCGTTTATCCAGCGCAGGAGAGAGGTATATACCTCAGTGTGAGCAGGCCCTGATGATGCTGAATCAGGCACAACAAAACATGAAGGACGAACAGGATATTGTTGATGGCGAATTACGCATCTCACTGTCGTCTGATCTGGGGCGAAACCTTGTTACCCCCTGGCTTGATGAGTTTATGGAGTCACACCCTAAGATACGCCTTAAGGTAAATATTAGTGACAGCAATATCGATTTTTACCGCGATTCAGTCGACATCGCTCTCCGCTATGGTTCACCAAAAGACGCCAATCTGTACGGTTTCAAAATCTGCAACGTCCCCGGAGTTTTATGTGCAACACAATCCTATCTTGAGAAACATGGGACACCACAACATCCTCAGGATTTAGCAGCTCACAACGGTTTGTTTTATCAACTTTACGATGTGATTCACGATGTTTGGAAATTCAGTAAAGATGGCACTGAATTTAAGATCAAAATGAAAGGTAACAGAGCATCCAACGATGGTGATCTGGTAAGACGTTGGTGTGTCGCGGGTAAAGGTCTGGCGGTGAAATCCTGTCTGGACATGTCGCAAGATCTATTATCAGACAAAGCTTTACAGGTGATGCCTGAGTTCGAACCACGATCTACAGAGTTATGGTTAATCTGCCCGAGCAGGCAGTCCATTACTCCCGCTGTGAGATTGCTCAGGGATCATATTCGAGAGAAAAGCGGATCAGTGCTCAAGGCTTTGGTATCGAAGGGCGTACTGGATGAATCGGTATTTCTTTAAGAGCTAAATATACGTGTACCGAGAAATCTGAGCTCGCAGTTTATCTCACCAAAGCAACCGATTTAATTTGGGCCCAGATTTTTCTACCGGGTTTTAATCCGAGATGAGACACAGATCGATTGGTAAGTCGGGCTATCAGATATTCTTCACCCGCTTTTAAGCGCAATAGCGACATAGCCTCATCACGGTCCGGGGCAATTTCTTCAACTTCCACGTAGACACGATTAAGGATACTGGACTGATCGCATGGCTGCTCAGTTAAACTCACATCCCGAGCCAGGATCCTGATCCTGACATGATCGCCAATGGAATCACCGCCATCTCTTACCCATAGCTCATTGCCAGAGAATTCAATGCGGTTTAGATGCCACTGTTCGTCTCGCTCCACGACCGCACCTTTGATTATGACCCCGGCTTCCTCATCAAATCTGACCGGAAGATCTATACGGGAGAACACATCCTGAGGGGAACCTTCAGCAACAACCTGCCCCTGATTTAACAAAACACAATGATCCGCAAGCTGACTCACTTCTTCTAGTGAGTGACTTACATACAGAATAGGAATCTCAAACAGATCAGGTAGCTGTGCAAGGTAGGGAATAATCTCTGCTTTTCTTGGACCGTCCAGTGAAGCCAACGGTTCGTCCATAAGTAATACGCGAGGTTTTATCAGTAATGCCCGGGCAATAGCGACGCGCTGACGCTCACCACCTGACAGTGCACTGGGGTAACGGTCCATTACTGCTTCAATCCCCATTACAGAAATAACTTTTTCAAAAAAGCCCGTATCAACAGGGGACCATGAGCGTTTAACTGCGTAATTTAAATTCCCCCGCGCTGTCAGATGGGGAAAAAGGCTCGCTTCCTGAAAAACATAACCTACAGGGCGCTTATGCGTTGGGACAAAGCTTTCCTGATCCTGCCATATTTCACCATTGATGCAGACCTCTGCATTATCAGGCCGTTCAAGCCCTGCCACGCACCTTAGATAAGTCGTCTTTCCTGAACCCGAATGACCAAAAATAGCGGTTATGCCTCTGCCTTTAAGAGTCAGGTCGATATTTAAATTGAAATCGGTTGAACCGTGGTTTGTACGATCTAAGCGAATACGAGTACGGATTGAGCTTTTACAATTCATAGCCTCATGCTCCGTACTTCATACCAAAGGACTTTTGCTTGCGTTGAAAGGTATAAAGCCCAAGCAACACAACAAAAGAAAAAATCACAAGTATTGCAGCAAGATTATGGGCATGATCATAATTTAAGACTTCGACATGCTCATAGAGCAACACAGATACAACCTGAGTTTGCCCGGGGATGTTACCGCCTATCATTAAGACAATACCGAATTCACCCACTGTATGAGCAAAACCAAGGATAGTTGCAGTAATAAATCCAGGTTTAGCAATTGGAATGACAACGGTGAAGAAACGATCCATAGGGCTTGCTCTTAATGTTGCAGCAACCTCCAGGGGGCGCTCACCCATTGCTTCAATAGAATTTTGAATCGGTTGAACAACAAAGGGCAAAGAGTAAACGATTGAAGCGACCACCATCCACCAAAACGTGACTGGTATTGTACCCAGTCCAATTGCCTGGGTGAATTGACCAATAAATCCTTCAGGCCCCATAGCTAAACGCAGATAGATACCAAGCACTGTAGGGGTCAACACGAGTGGC
>JASBRM010000085.1 GCA_030149405.1 Neptuniibacter sp.
ATCGGTTAGGTGCTACCAGTACCAACTGTTCATTATGTTCTGCAGAAACCTGCAGAGGTCTGATCCAGGTATTGTACTGTTGGGCCGGAAATTCCGCTTGTAAGCTGCTAAGACAGCGGGCCCAGAGTTCCTTTGACATACAGGAGAAGCCTTTCTCTACCATTGTTATTGTTTATTTTGTCTGACTGGCCTCGAAGAAAGAGGAAAACACACAGAAGCATAAAAGAGGATGCTTAGCGATGGTTTAGCTTTGTACCAGTAGAACTCCCGATTTTAACCAGATCACATCTACTTATCCACAGTAAATATGTTCTTTTTTAATTATTTTACGAAAGTGTCATATTCTTCGAACACCTTATGTTGCGTGGCTTACAGATAACAACAAAGTTACTTATCAGCAACCTAATCACAATTAAGCCACTACTTATCCCAGATGTTATTCACTCTATAAGTTATGAAAATGACTAAAAAGATGCACTTTATCCACAGAATTAACAGTTTTAATCACAGTTAGAGATCATTGCAGTCATTACATAGCCCCTTTTTAGCGCCCGCAAAATCCGTTTTTGACCTCTGATGAACGATTAATCTGCAAATAAAGCTAAATATTCATAAAAATAGATTGAACAGCGGAAGCAAATTCACTAGAATTTCGCCCTCTCAATTTTTGGACGTGGTATTTATTACTACGTTATTTGTTAAATAACGCGTTGGCAGGACTGACCGATGAAAAGAACATTTCAACCAAGCGTACTTAAGCGTAAGCGCACACACGGTTTCCGTGCCCGCATGGCTACTAAAGCTGGCCGTCAGGTAATTAACCGTCGTCGTGCAAAAGGCCGTAAGCGCCTGTCTGCTTAAGACTGGTTATACGGTCTGGTTTATTGAATGACCGAATTCGATTACCCTCGCCGGTTACGTCTATTAACCGGCAGGGACTTTCAGTTTGTATTTGATAATGCACAACTGAAAGTACCAGACCAAACTATCCTTATCCTAGCTCGCCCCAATAATCTTGGCCATTCCCGGCTTGGATTTGTAATTTCCAAAAAAAATATTCGTCAAGCGGTGAAACGTAACCGTGTTCGGCGTATCATTCGCGAATCTTTTCGTCTGAACCAACACAATTTACCAGAAGTGGATATGATCATCCTTGCCAGACAGGGTCTGGGAGAGATGGAAAATGATCAGATTCATAAGCTGATGAAGAAGTGCTGGTCACGACTGAAAAATAAATCAAAGAAGCTAAAGAAAACCTGATTGGTCCTTAACCTATGGATGTACAGCGTATAATTCTTATTGGAGCACTTTGTTTGATCAGCTATCTGCTGGTGCTGCAATGGAACCAAGACTATGGTCAGCAACCTGAAGCACAGGAAGTTACTACTTCTGTCTCTGCTTATGATAGTCAACCCGTAAATTCTGAACTGCCTAAAGCTGATGAATCTGCTCAGGCTGGAGATATGCCAGCGACTGCTCAGCAGGCTGCAGCAGCTCAGGCTCAATTGATCAGTGTTAAAACTGACGTTCTGGATATTCTGATCGACACTAAAGGTGGCGACATTATCCAGGTGGCTCTGCCTGAGTACAAAGCGACTCTGGGTTCAGACCTGCCTTTTGTTCTGCTTGAGCAAACGACTAACCGTACTTATGTTTCACAGAGTGGTCTGGTTGGTAAAAATGGTCCGGATGCGAGCCCTGAAGGCCGTCCAACCTATGCTGTTTCTCAGAATGAATATGTTCTGGGCGAACAGGACGAACTGGCTGTTGATCTGACGTTCACTGATGCAAACGGTGTGGTAGTTACTAAACGTTATACATTCACTAAAGGTTCCTACGAAGTGGGTCTGGATTTTGTTGTTAACAACCAGTCCCAGCAACAATGGTCTGCAAGCCTGTTTGGCCAGATTAAACGTGACCGCAGTGAAGACCCGACTTCTATGACCGATATGGGCATGCAGTCTTATCTGGGTGCTGTGTTCTCTACTGCAGAAGATCCGTATCAGAAGATCGACTTCGACGATATGGATGATGAGCAGTTTAAGAAGCGTAGCCAGAATGGCTGGGTTGCCATGTCACAGCATTACTTCCTGAGTGCCTGGATTCCAGCACCCGGTGCTGAGTACAGCTACCAGTCCCGTAAGTTGAACGGCAACTATATTGTTGGCTTCCTGTCTCCGGACTTCCTGGTAAATGCAGGTGAGAGCAAGACTGTAAGTGCTAACTTCTATGTGGGTCCTAAGATTCAGGAGTATATGGAGCAAGCTCAGGAAGATCTGAAACTGACTGTAGACTACGGTTGGCTGTGGTGGGTGGCTTCACCCCTGTACTGGCTGCTGACTAAAGTTTACAGCTTCCTGGGTAACTGGGGTCTGGCAATCATCGGTATCACTGTTCTGGTTAAACTGGCCCTGTTCCAGCTGAACGCTAAAGCCTTCAAATCCATGGCGAAGATGCGTAAGTTCGGCCCTGAAATGACACGTCTGAAAGAGCTTTACGGTGATGACCGTCAGAAGATGTCTCAGGAAATGATGAAGCTTTACCAGAAGGAGAAGATCAATCCTCTGGGCGGCTGTCTGCCAATCGTAGCACAGATGCCTATCTTCATCGCTCTCTACTGGGTACTGATGGAGTCTGTGGAACTGCGCCATGCTGAGTTCCTGTATCTGGCTGACCTTTCGGTTAAAGATCCTTACTTCATTCTGCCAATCATAATGGGTGCGAGTATGTTCATTCAGCAGATGCTGAACCCAACACCTCCAGACCCGATGCAGGCTAAAATCATGAAGATGCTGCCGATCCTGTTCACATTCTTCTTCCTGTGGTTCCCTGCAGGTCTGACTCTGTACTGGGTTGTGAACAACATTCTGTCGATAGCACAGCAATACGTGATCAACAAACAGATCGAAAACTCCTGACGGAATTCGTCTGAATCTAAAAAGCCGCTACTCGTTAGCGGTTTTTTTGTGCCTGAGTTTTACGTCTAATGCCTTAGGGAAGGTGTAAATAAGTCTATGACTCAGGCCCTCAGCCAATTGACTAATCAAGGCGGGCTTTTGCAGGCCTAACGGGTTAAGTCAAGAAAGCGCAACACAGAGTAGTCGGTTGGCTGAGGGCCCCGGAGGGCGAGGCCTTAAGCGCACATCTGCTGTGTTAGATTTCTTGAAAAGGGCTACGGCCATTATCTGCGAAACCTGCCTTGCATCTGCACACTTAAGGTCTCGCTGAGTTGCTATAGACTTATTCGCACCTTCCCTTAGTAATGCTAAAATCGCCCAATTCAGATAAGCCGGGACCCAAAATGACACTTGCCAATAACGACACTATTACCGCTCAAGCGACACCTCCAGGCAGAGGTGGTGTGGGTATCGTTCGCATTTCGGGTCCAATGGCTAAGCAGATCTCAGAACAGATTGTAAAAACAGATCTGAAACCTCGCTATGCCTACTACGGCGCCTTTTATGATGGCGCTGATCAGGAAATCGATCAGGGCATTGCGATCTTTTTCCCGGGGCCAAACTCATTTACCGGTGAAGATGTTCTGGAACTGCAGGGGCATGGCGGTCCGGTCATTATGGACATTCTTCTGCGCCGAGTTGTGGAATGTGGCGCAAGGCTGGCAAACCCTGGGGAATTTTCTGAACGTGCCTTCCTGAACGATAAGATGGACCTTACCCAGGCAGAGGCCATTGCAGACCTCATTGATTCGAGTTCTGAACAAGCGGCAAGGTGCGCACTTAAATCTTTACAAGGTGCTTTCTCAAACCGGGTTCATGAATTGGTGGAATCACTGACTCTGTTACGAATCTACGTTGAAGCTGCTATAGACTTCCCGGAGGAGGAAATTGATTTCCTTGCTGATGGTAAGGTCGCTGGCGACCTCCAGGTGATCATTGATCAATTAGCCGATGTGAAACAGGAAGCACGGCAGGGCAGTCTCATACGTGAAGGTATGAACGTAGTGATCGCAGGCCGGCCTAACGCAGGTAAGTCCAGCCTGTTGAACGCTCTGGCAGGAAAAGATTCAGCCATTGTGACAGACATTGCTGGCACCACCCGTGACGTCCTCAGAGAACATATCCACATTGATGGTATGCCACTGCATATTATCGACACTGCGGGCCTCAGGGATGCACCTGATGAAGTGGAGCGCATTGGTATTAATCGCGCCTGGGAAGAGATTCAGAAAGCCGACAGAGTGCTTCTGATGGTAGACAGCACCACTACAGCAACGGATGATCCTGAACAGATCTGGCCTGAGTTTGTTAATAAGCTGGAAGATAAGAGCAAGATCACCGTCATTCGCAACAAATGCGACCTGACTTCAGAAGAACCAAATATAGGTGAACACCACGGCCACACCCTGATCTCCCTTTCTGCAAAAGCAGATATCGGCATAGAAAACCTACGCCAGCATCTGAAGGATTGTATGGGTTATGCAAATACTACAGAAGGGGGATTCCTTGCCCGCCGTCGCCATATCGATGCTCTGAACCGTGCGGAAAGCCTACTCCTGACTGGCCAGGATCAGCTACTGGCCTGTGGAGCGGGAGAGTTACTTGCAGAAGACCTGAGGCAGGCTCAGCAACACCTAAGTGAGATAACCGGTGAGTTCAGTTCTGATGATCTTCTGGGCCGAATATTCAGTTCCTTCTGTATTGGTAAGTAATGGATTACAACCTTATTAAGCTCAAATAAAAAGCTATTTGTTTTATTTATTCAGCTCATTTATTGATTATTAAATAGTTGAACTTACCAATACCTTCAATCTATAAATTTTCAAAGCTTTAGCATTCACTAAGAATATTCGCCTATAACCCTACAGAATTCTTCATTGGGTTTAGTGCCTATGTTATAAATTTATGAATCATAATACGATTCCTAAAAAATACAGATTCAAATCACTAAATGAATCAAATAAAAACAAAAGCCATCATTATCCTGCTTAATTCTCCTCTACTTCAGGCAAGATAAAAATCTATGATCTTTTATACAATTATGTGAAGCACGAAAGTCTCACGAATCAAAAATCAAAATAAGCACTTGTTTATATTAAATTTAAATATTTTAGGCTTACATAGTAAGCCTTTAAATAAATCATTATTAGGCTCAATAAATAAGCCTATAAATTATAATCATTTTTTCTATTCTCTATTCAACCATATATCGTTTTTTCTAAAATAAATTTGAAATTCTACTTAGCGTTCAAAAATATGTGACAATGCTCCGAATAATTCTTTGCCATTATGTGTAATCATCAAGAATATTCAGCTTGAATTTTAAGCCATAAATAACTAGTATAAATTTCAATCAATAAGCTGATTAATTGAGTACTATGACTGGTAACTGGATCTGGGAAAAACAAGGGTGGCCTGAGTTTGAGTGGCAAGAACAGTATTTCAGTGCAAAGCTGAAACACTTATATTTCCTGTCTGGGCAGATACACAGTCTTAACGCTCTCCTTTCGGAAAGGGACCGTATCCAGTTCACCTTTAATAACCTGCTTCAATCAATCGAAAAACAGCGTAGACCTCTGCAACTGCAACTCTCCGCATCTTTAAGGGAGCAACTGGAACTGCCTGTAGATGATGAAGCGGTCCAGAGTGCTTATTCAAGAAGATGGGCTGAAGCGATTATTGATTCCTGTCACAAATCAGATGAACCCTTCTCTCTCGAGCGCTTGATGCAATGGCATCAATCAATCCAAAAAGAGGAGAGTAATCAGCTTCGCCAGGGCAAAGATAGCGACGGTACTGAAAAAGTTCTATTTGAACTTATCGATCTGACAGAGTGGTTTAATAACTGGAATAAAGAGCATTATGATCCAATGATCAGGGTTGCTGTTTGCTGTCTTCGTCTGGCCTGCATAAAACCTTTCAATACATACAACACCGATATCTGTCGGATGTTCAGTAATCTGGCACTTAATCAGTCCGTTGAACTTAATATTCCAATTTATCTGAATCCGGACCTCTTCTCAGAATCTAACGACATCTTTATTGAAGAGCTGAATAGCGCCCGTCGTGGTAGTACTGATATAACCAACTGGATCGATTACTTCCTGGATATTATCAACGAATGCTTCAGCACTTGCCTTGAAGCTCTCTATACAAACCTTAACCAGCCAAAATTCTGGGCCAAAGTTGCAGAAGCAGGTCTTAACAGTACTCAGGCTGAGATTCTTAGGGATTTATTCAACAACACGGATCCTGAAGCAAGTATCAATGCATCTGAATACCAACAGTTAACGGGTGTAAGTAAAGCCAGTGCAACTCGTCATCTGACAGAGATGCATTCCAAGGGTTGTATTAAGAAACTGGGAGCAGGGGGCAGAAGTACCCGTTATAAACTAAATATCAGTTTAGAAGGTGTTGCTTAGCTTACCCGTAGATCCAGGAAAGGATAAAGATAGAAGAAGCTTCTTACATAACAAATTAACTTTCATAACTATCTGATTGAAAATTTATCTGTTTTCGCTGATTTAAACAGGAGAATCTCAAGTTATAACCAAGTTACCCACAATTTTATCTCTTGATTTTTTCCTTTAAATTTCTGTACTAACCTAAAAACCTACCTCAAAAGTCATAAATAATTATTTATTTTCAATTAGTTAATCTACTTAACGCTCAGTTACATAATACTTACTGAGTTCTAAGCTTCAGCTCTCTAATAAGATATCAACAATAGCTGTGCATAAACTGTATACCTGAAGTGGCTTAAACTATGTGTAAATCTGTGACTAACTTACGCTGTGGAAAACTAACCTCCTTATACACAGATAAATCATGGCTTTCACAAAGAATACGAGCAGTTTTAAAAGAGGGTTATCATTGATATAACCTAATGATTTAATTATAAAAAATGTAGTTATCAACTGATTCTTATCGCCCTATTAATAATCATAAAAATAAAAAAACATATATATCTTCAATACTTTTATTATCTATACATAAGAAGAACAAAGAACTGTTTAAAAATTGATCATTCCTAACTTGGTCTCGTAAAGGTATAATCACCCCCCCTTTTCAGATCAGGCCAAGCCTGCATTCTAGTAAGTAGTCCGTAATTCTTTATTGAGGTAGCAGCAGGTGGATTTTCCAACCCGTTATGACGTTATTGTTATCGGTGGTGGTCATGCCGGTACAGAAGCAGCATTAGCATCAGCAAGAACAGGTGCTAAAACTCTTCTGTTAACCCATAACATAGAAACACTGGGCCAGATGTCCTGTAATCCGGCGATCGGTGGTATTGGTAAAAGCCATCTGGTGAAAGAGATTGATGCGCTTGATGGTGCAATGGCTCGTGCTACCGATAAAGGCGGTATTCAGTTCAGAGTTCTGAATTCCCGAAAGGGCCCTGCTGTTAGGGCTACCCGAGCACAGGCTGATCGAATTCTTTACAAAGCGGCTATTCGAGAAATTCTGGAAAACCAGCCAAACCTGGAGATATTTCAACAATCAGCTGATGATCTGATTGTTGAGGGTGAAACAGTTAAAGGTGTTGTTACACAGACTGGCATTCGTTTCCATTCCTCATCTGTTGTTTTAACTGCAGGTACTTTCCTGGGTGGTGTAATTCACATCGGTCTGGAAAACCACTCCGGTGGCCGAGCGGGGGACCCACCTTCAATTGCATTGGCTAACCGATTGAGAGAATTACCCTTCCGTGTTGACCGTTTGAAAACCGGTACTCCACCGCGGATTGATGCTCGTAGCGTTGATTTTTCAGTAATGCAGGAACAACCCGGTGATACACCTACACCAGTGATGTCCTATATGGGCAAGTTGAGTGATCATCCGCAGCAGATCAGTTGTTACATCACACACACGAATGAACAAACCCATGAAATTCTGCGCAGCGGTCTTGATCGCTCACCTATGTACACCGGTGTGATTGAAGGGGTAGGTCCTCGTTATTGCCCTTCAATTGAAGATAAGATTATGCGCTTTGCTGATAAAGATCAGCATCAGGTGTTTGTTGAACCAGAAGGCCTGACTACGCACGAGCTTTATCCTAATGGCATATCAACCAGTCTGCCGTTTGATATTCAACTGGCGGCAGTGCGTTCTATTCGCGGTTTTGAGAATGCGCATATTGTTCGTCCAGGCTATGCCATCGAATACGATTTCTTTAACCCGCAGGATCTCAAGCACACTCTTGAGACCAAACACATGAACGGTTTGTACTTTGCGGGCCAGATTAATGGCACTACAGGCTATGAAGAGGCAGGTGCTCAGGGTTTGCTGGCAGGTGCCAATGCGGCTCTCAGAGCTTTGGAGAAAGATCAGTGGTATCCACGCCGTGATGAAGCTTACATTGGTGTATTGGTGGATGACCTGATTACTCTTGGAACATCAGAACCTTACCGTATGTTCACCAGCCGCGCAGAGTATCGTCTGATTCTGCGTGAAGATAATGCTGATCTGCGTCTGACCGAAAAAGGTCGTGAATTGGGTCTGGTAGGGGATGAACGCTGGCAGGCATTTTGCGAAAAACGAGAAGCCATCGAGCTTGAACAGCAACGTCTGCAATCAACCTGGATTCAGCCAAAAACACCGGAAGCCGATGAACTGGCACCGAAGCTGAAAACACCGTTATCTCGTGAATACAATCTGGCCGATCTGCTGAAGCGCCCTGAATTGGTTTACAGCGACCTTGCACATTTGAAAGGTGAAGGGGTTGAAGACTCTCAGGTCGCTGAACAGGTTGAAATCCAGAATAAATACGCCGGTTATATTGATCGCCAGAAAGATGAAATTGAGCAGATGCGTCGTCAGGAAAATACACCGCTGCCAGAAGGCTTTGATTATGATCAGGTGGGTGGACTTTCTAACGAGTTGAAAGCGAAATTGAAAGAAGTTCAACCTTCGACAATCTCCCAGGCTTCTCGAATTCAGGGAATCACGCCGGCAGCTATCTCATTGCTGCTGGTGTATCTGAAGAAACATCAAATGACGAAAGGTAAGGTTGCCAGCTGATGCAGCAGATATCTGAACAACAGCTGGAAGCTGCACTGAAGAGGGGCGTTGCTTCTCTGGATCTGAATTTATCAGATGAAAAAATTAATAAATTGATCAGCTACCTCAATCTGCTGATTAAATGGAACAAAGCCTATAACCTGACGGCCGTCCGGGACCCAATGGAAATGGTTAACCGCCATCTGATCGATAGTCTGAGTGTGATTCCCTACATTGAGGGAAAGCGGATCATCGATGTGGGCAGTGGCCCGGGATTGCCCGGTATCCCCATTGCTATCTGTTATCCGGAGATGTCTGTGACCACTCTGGACAGTAATGGCAAGAAAACCCGCTTCCAGCTTCAGGCCAAAACCGAATTAGGGCTGGATAACTTAACCGTTATCAATAAACGGGTTGAAAGTTGCGACTTTGAACCGTTCGATCAGGTAATATCCCGTGCGTTCGCTTCTCTGGAAGATATGATCAACTGGACCCATCAGCTTTGTAACAAAGATGGTGTTTTTCTTGCAATGAAAGGTCTGTATCCTGAGGAAGAACTGTCAGCACTGCCTGACGGATACGAACTTAAAATCTGTCACCGTCTGAATGTTCCGGGGACAGAAGGGGAAAGGCATCTGCTAGTTTTAGGGAGACGCTAAGCGTGGCAAAGATCCTGACGATCACAAACCAGAAAGGTGGCGTAGGTAAAACAACTACCTGCGTGAATCTGGCAGCTTCATTAGCCGCTACTAAAAAACGTGTTTTGCTTGTGGATCTTGATCCTCAGGGTAACGCCAGTATGGGCAGCGGGGTGGATAAACACACCCTTGAAAATACGGTTTATGAAGTTCTTACGGATAAAGTAAAAATCCAGGAAGCCATCCTCAAAGATACACCTGCAGGTTATGACCTGATTGGCTCCAATGGTGATCTGACAGCTGCAGAAGTTGAACTGCTTCAGATACCCCGACGTGAATTCCGTCTGAAAATGGCATTGATGGAAATAGCTGACGATTACGATTTCGTTCTGATTGATAACCCGCCGTCATTGAACCTGTTAACGGTGAATGCATTGGCATCATCTGCGGGTGTAATCATCCCAATGCAGTGTGAATACTATGCCCTTGAAGGTATATCTGCACTGATTGGCACTATCGATAAAATTAATAAACGTCTTAACCCGGCGCTCAAGATCGAAGGTATTCTGCGTACCATGTTTGATCCACGTATGAGCCTGACCAAAGACGTATCCACTCATCTGGTTGAGTACTTCGGGGATAAAGTCTATCGCACGGTTATTCCAAGAAATGTTCGCTTGGCAGAGGCTCCGAGTCATGGTTTGCCAGCAATTCTGTACGATAAAAATTCACGAGGTGCAGTGGCTTATCTTGCACTGGCTGGTGAATTAATCCGTCGTACTCAGCTTGAAGAAAAAGAAAAGTCTGAAGAAAAAGAACAGTCAGAGGAAGCATAATCAATGGCTAAGAAGCGTGGGCTTGGAAAGGGTCTGGATGCACTGTTGTCCAGCGTAAGTGATGTAGAAGAGAAAGTTTCAGTTCAAGAAGCAGAACAACTGGAAGGATTTCGCTTACTGCCCGTTGATGTTGTTCAGCGTGGTCGCTATCAGCCACGTAGGGATATTGACCCTCAGGCTTTGGAAGAACTTTCAAATTCCATTCGTGCTCAGGGCGTAATGCAGCCAATCGTTGTGCGTCCAATTGATTCTGATCGTTATGAGATTATTGCAGGTGAACGTCGCTGGCGTGCATCTCAGATGGCTGATCTCACTGAGATTCCTGCAATCATCAAAGATGTTCCGGATGAAGCAGCCATTGCAATGGCCCTGATCGAGAACATCCAACGTGAGAACCTGAACCCTATCGAAGAAGCGATTTCTCTGCAGCGCCTGCAGGATGAGTTTGAGCTGACCCAGCAGGAAGTTGCTGATGCGGTCGGTAAATCCCGTTCTGCAGTTACAAACCTGCTGCGTCTGATTAATCTCACCGACGAAGTTAAAAAGATGCTCGAATACGGTGATTTGGAAATGGGTCACGCACGTGCGTTACTGAGTCT
Source organism: Neptuniibacter sp. (assembly GCA_030149405.1). GTDB lineage: Bacteria > Pseudomonadota > Gammaproteobacteria > Pseudomonadales > Balneatricaceae > Neptuniibacter. The sequence goes on from JASBRM010000085.1 coordinate 11,031, forward strand.
GGAGGATGAAAAACAGATTCAGGCTGCTCAGGAAGTATCCGGTAAAGGCTTATCGGTTCGTCAGACAGAAGTTCTGGTTAAAAAAATACAGCAGGGTGAAGAGCCTAAGGCTGAAAAGGTTAAACCAGAACCTGATCCACAATTGGCAGAGCTTGAAGGCGAATTATCATTACGTTTCGCCAGTAAAGTAGCCATCACTCAGAATGCTAAAGGCAGAGGCAAGATCACTATTAACTATGATGATGCCGAATCTTTGGAAAATATTCTGCAACTGCTTAAGTAATTATTTGACGGCAGTTTCACTGCAAAAGTAGTACTTTAGCATTGAACAAAGGCTGACTTAGCGCAATTACTGCTACGACATTAGTGCAAATGCTGAAACTGCCTGTTGTTTCGTTACGCTTAAGCTCATATAATCGGCACGCATTTTGGGGTTAGAACGCTCCGAAATAGAGCAAATCGGGACTTGATGTTACATAAGGTTGCGCTACAAATGACAGTGAACAAGGGGAACCGTAAACACGGTGTTCATAGTCAGAAAAATCGTAACCGGATATTTAGAATTTTCCTGATTCAAGCAGGAATCGGTGTGGCTTTGTCTGCCGCACTTTTGCTGCATAGCCAAAATATGGCTTTGTCTGCACTGCTTGGAGCGGGTCTATATCTACTACCCAATCTCTATTTCGCACACCGCGCTTTGAGTTTTAAAGAAAAGCAAAGTGCCGGGCATGCTCTCGCTGAAATGTATATGAGCCAAATATGGAAAATGGGAATAAGTATTCTGGCCTTCGCCGCAGTATTTATTCTGATTCAGCCTCTGAATCCATTTTCCTTATTTGGCACATTCATCCTGATGCAAATCACAGGCTGGATTGCTCAGATGAAACTAAATAACAGATTCCTGAAACTTTGAACGAGAGAAACTGAGAATGGCTAGTGAAAGCGGAACTCTCACCTCCTCAGAATATATATCCCACCACTTAACCAACTTAACGTTTGGTAAGCTGCCGGAAGGTACTACCCGTTATGATGGCTCCGTGGTAGGTGAAGGGGGTGCTTGGACTTTTGCACATGGCGGTGAAGCTGCTGATATGGGCTTCTGGGCAATCAATGTAGATACAATGGGCTGGTCGATCGTACTTGGCGTATTTTTCTTATGGTTGTTCCGCAAAGTGGCTAAGTCTGCTACGTCTGGTGTACCAGGCGGCACACAAAATTTTGTTGAGACAATCATTGAGTTTGTCGATGACAACGTTAAAGGAATCTTCCACCACAAAAACCCTATGATTGCTCCGCTGTCGCTGACAATCTTCGTGTGGATCTTCCTGATGAATACTATGGACCTGGTCCCAGTTGACTGGATTCCATTCATCGCTGCTGAAATGGGTATCGGCTACATGAAGGTAGTACCAACTACTGACGTGAATGCGACTGCAGGTATGGCGTTAAGCGTGTTTGCACTGATCATCTATTACAGCATCAAGCAGAAAGGTTTGGGCGGCTTCTTGGCTGAACTTTCCTTCCAGCCTCTGGGTAAAGCGATGCTACCTTTTAACTTGTTCCTAGAACTTGTCGGTCTGCTGGCTAAGCCAATCTCTCTGGCGTTACGACTGTTCGGTAACATGTACGCAGGTGAAATGATCTTCATCCTGATTGCACTGCTACCATTCTGGGCACAGTGGGTACTATCTGTACCTTGGGCAATCTTCCATATTCTGGTTATCACGCTGCAGGCGTTCATCTTCATGGTTCTGACGATTGTATATCTGGCCATGGCATATGATCACCACTAAGTGTGACAACTGAATAGAAGAAACAGAAAAACGATTTTTACAAAACTTTCAATTTAAACTTTAAAACTTAATTGGAGAAATAACTGATGGAAATGGCATTGCTATACATCGCTGGTGCACTGATGTTGGGTCTGGGCGCAGTAGGTGCTGCTGTAGGTATCGGTATCCTGGGTGGTAAATTCCTGGAAGGCGCTGCTCGTCAGCCTGAACTGATTCCTCTGCTACGTACGCAGTTCTTCATCGTAATGGGTCTGGTTGATGCGGTACCTATGATCGGTGTTGGTCTGGGTCTTTACGTACTGTTCGCTGTTGCGTAAGTAACTACAAGTCTAAGAGTAAGACGACTTGTCGATTAACTTAATCAACCGCGAGAGGTAATGGCGTGAATATCAATCTAACCATCATTGGTCAGGCCATCGCATTCGCTATCTTCGTAATGTTCTGCATGAAGTACGTGTGGCCGCCAATTACGGCTGCCCTGGCAGAGCGTAAGAAGAAGATTGCTGAAGGTCTGGACGCTGCTGACCGTGCTGAGCGTGATTTACAGCTGGCTCAAGAAAAAGCCACTGAAAATATGCGTAAAGGCAAAGAAGAAGCAGCCGCCATCATTGAACAGGCCAACAAGCGGGCTAACCAAATCATCGATGAAGCTAAAGAGAAAGCTCTGGAAGAAGCTAACCGTGTTAAAGCGGCTAAAGAAGCTGAACTGGAGCAAGAAGTTAACCAGGCACGCGAAGCACTGCGTAGCCAGGTAGCAACTCTGGCGCTTGCTGGTGCTGAAAAAGTACTGGAAGCATCTATCGATGAGAAGGCACACGCGCAGCTTGTTGAAAAACTGGCCGCTGAGCTTTAAAGCGAGGTTTAACGATGGCTGAAGTCAACACTGTCGCTCGGCCTTATACCAAAGCTGCTTTTGAGTATGCGATGGATAAGGGTAACCTCGATCAGTGGTCCGCTATGCTCGCTCTGGCTGCTGCTGCAGCAGAAGACGAGAATGTAGCGCGTGTACTGGGTAACCCTGCCCTGACAGATACGCAGAAAGCTGACCTTATGGTGAGCATTTGTGAAGACGCAGATGAGGCGGGTAAGAATTTCCTTGCACTGCTGGCTGAGAACAAGCGCCTGGCAATTTTGCCAGAAGTAAGCGCTCAGTTTGCAAAACTGAAAGCAGATCAGGAGAAGTCACTGGATATCGAAGTGACAACTGCCTTTGAACTGCAGGATGAGCAGCAGGAAAAACTTGCTCAGGCACTGAAAACTAAACTGGGTCGTGACGTAGCTCTGACCGCTGAAGTAGATAAGTCTATCTTGGGTGGTGTAGTGGTTCGTACAGACGACTTGGTGATCGACGGCTCCGTTCGCGCGCGACTCGCGAAGTTGGCCGAAGCGATGAATTCCTAGGGGAATAAAAGCATGCAGCAACTGAATCCTTCTGAGATCAGTGAGATTCTCAAGAAGCGCATCGACAATCTTGATGTGACTTCAGAAGCCCGTAATGAGGGCACTGTAGTGAGCGTTTCCGATGGCATCATTACGATCCACGGTCTTGCTGACGTAATGTACGGGGAAATGATCGAATTCCCTGGCGGTATCTACGGTATGGCGCTTAACCTTGAGCGTGACTCCGTTGGTGCTGTAGTACTGGGTGATTACCAGGGTCTGGTAGAAGGTGCAACAGCACGTTGTACTGGCCGCATCCTGGAAGTACCAGTTGGTCCGGAACTGCAGGGTCGTGTAGTAGACGCTCTGGGTAACCCGATCGACGGTAAAGGCCCAATCGAAACTAAACTGACAGACGCAGTTGAGAAGGTAGCACCTGGTGTAATCTCTCGTCAGTCAGTAGACCAGCCAGTTCAGACTGGTCTGAAAGCGATCGACTCCATGGTTCCAATCGGTCGTGGTCAGCGTGAGCTGATCATCGGTGACCGTCAGATTGGTAAATCAGCGGTAGCGATCGATGCAATCATCAACCAGAAAGGTACCGGCGTTAAGTGTATCTACGTAGCAGTAGGCCAGAAACAGTCTACAATCGCTAACGTAGTACGTAAGCTGGAAGAGCACGGCGCGATGGATCACACTATCGTTGTTGCTGCTGGTGCAGCCGATCCTGCAGCGATGCAGTTCCTGGCGCCATACGCTGGTTGTACAATGGGTGAATACTACCGTGACCGCGGTGAAGACGCTCTGATCGTCTATGATGATCTGACTAAACAGGCTTGGGCATATCGTCAGATTTCCCTGCTGCTGCGTCGTCCACCAGGTCGTGAAGCATACCCAGGTGACGTATTCTACTTGCACTCTCGTCTACTTGAGCGTGCTGCGCGTGTTAACGCTGACTACGTTGAGAAGTTTACGGACGGTGAAGTTAAGGGCCAGACTGGTTCCCTGACATCTCTGCCTGTAATCGAAACTCAGGGTGGTGACGTATCCGCATTCGTACCAACAAACGTAATCTCCATCACTGACGGCCAGATCTTCCTTGAATCTGACCTGTTCAACTCTGGTATCCGTCCAGCGATCAACGCTGGTCTTTCAGTATCCCGAGTAGGTGGTGCAGCTCAGACTAAGATCATCAAGAAGCTGGGTGGCGGTGTTCGTCTGGCACTTGCACAGTACCGTGAACTGGCGGCATTCGCACAGTTCGCTTCTGACCTTGATGACGCTACTCGTGCCCAGCTGGAGCACGGTCAGTCTGTAACTGAGCTGATGAAGCAGAAACAGTACACTCCAATGTCTATCGCTGACATGGGTCTGAGCCTGTACGCTGCCAACGAAGGTTACCTGAATGACGTAGAACTGAACAAAGTACTGGACTTTGAAGCGGCTCTGATCGCGTTCTTCAACAGCGAATACGCTGACCTGATGAACGATATCAACGCTACTGGCAACTACTCTGACGAGATTGCTGCACAGTTCAAAGCTGGTATCGAAAAGTTCAAGTCTACTCAAGCTTGGTAAGAACTCGTTTTGAGTGAGTGATCTGCATGACTATTCATGCAGATCTAACACAAAGCTAAATAGGCGGAACTATGGCAGTCGGAAAAGAGATTAAGACAAAAATTGCGAGTGTGCAGAGCACTAGGAAGATCACCAGCGCTATGGAAATGGTTGCTGCTTCCAAGATGCGTAAAGCACAGGATCGCATGGAGTCTTCTCGCCCGTACGCGCGGAGTATCCGTGGTGTTATTCAGCACCTGGCCAAGTCCAACCCTGAGTACAAACACTTGTACATGCAGGAGCGTGAGACTAAACGTGTTGGTTTTGTCGTAGTGGCAACTGACCGTGGCCTGTGTGGTGGCTTGAACGTTAACGCGTTCAAAGCAGCTGTGAAAAGCATGAAAGAGTTCCATGACCAGGGCATCGAAATTGATGTCTGTGCACTGGGCAGCAAAGCGCAGTCGTTCTTTAAGAACTACGGCGGTAATGTTGTCGCAGCGAAAACTCACCTGGGTGATGCGCCGGAAGTGGCGGATCTGATCGGTGCAGTTAAGGTCATGCTGGATGCTTATGATGAAGGCAAGCTGGACAAACTGTACATTGTGTCAAACGACTTCGTTAACACAATGACGCAGCAGCCTGCTATCTCTCAGGTGCTTCCACTGATGGCAGAAGAAGACGATGACACGCTCAATCATCACTGGGACTACATCTATGAGCCGGACGCAAAAGAGCTGTTAAACGGCTTATTGGTTCGTTACGTAGAGTCCCTGGTCTATCAGGCCGTGGTTGAGAACAATGCCTGTGAGCAGGCAGCACGTATGCTAGCGATGAAGAACGCAACAGACAACGCTGGCGATATGATTGGTGAGCTTGAAATGATTTACAACAAAGCTCGTCAGGCCGCGATTACTCAGGAAATTTCTGAGATCGTTGGTGGTGCTGCAGCTGTTTAATACAGGTCACAGGTTAAATAAATAGAGGATCCGAACATGAGTAGCGGAACTATTGTTCAGATTATCGGTGCGGTAGTAGACGTGGAATTCCCACGTGACTCAGTACCGAAGGTATACGACGCGCTTACCGTTGAAAAAAGCGGCCTGACGCTGGAAGTTCAGCAGCAGCTGGGTGACGGTGTTGTACGCGCGATTGCGATGGGTCAGACCGAAGGTGTGAGCCGTGGCGAAAACGTTGCTAATACTGGTGCTCCAGTTTCTGTACCTGTTGGTACAGCAACTCTGGGCCGTATTATGGACGTTCTGGGTAACCCAATTGATGAGTGTGGCGAAATCGGTGAAGAAGAGCGTATGCCTATCCACCGTAAAGCGCCATCTTATGACGAGCAGGCAGCATCCAACGAACTGCTGGAAACTGGTATCAAGGTAATCGACCTGGTATGCCCGTTTGCGAAAGGTGGTAAAGTTGGTCTGTTCGGTGGTGCGGGTGTAGGTAAAACAGTAAACATGATGGAGCTGATCCGTAACATCGCGATCGAGCACTCAGGTTTCTCTGTATTTGCCGGCGTAGGTGAGCGTACTCGTGAGGGTAACGACTTCTACTACGAGATGAAAGAATCCAACGTACTGGATAAAGTATCTCTGGTTTACGGTCAGATGAATGAGCCTCCAGGTAACCGTCTGCGTGTAGCGCTGACTGGCCTGACAATGGCTGAGAAATTCCGTGACGAAGGTCGTGACGTACTGTTGTTCGTAGACAACATCTACCGTTATACACTGGCAGGTACTGAGGTATCAGCACTGCTGGGTCGTATGCCTTCAGCGGTAGGTTACCAGCCAACACTGGCGGAAGAAATGGGCGTTCTGCAGGAGCGTATCACTTCTACTAAGACAGGTTCTATCACGTCTATCCAGGCGGTATACGTACCTGCGGATGACTTGACTGACCCATCTCCAGCGACAACCTTCTCTCACCTTGACGCAACAGTAGTATTGTCTCGTCAGATCGCAGAGCTGGGTATCTACCCTGCGGTTGACCCACTGGATTCTACGTCTCGTCAGCTGGACCCACTGGTTATCGGTACTGAGCACTATGAAGTTGCTCGTCAGGTACAGGGTGTACTGCAGCGTTATAAAGAGCTGAAAGACATCATCGCAATCCTGGGTATGGACGAACTGTCTGAAGAAGATAAATCTCTGGTAGCACGTGCTCGTAAGATCCAGCGATTCCTGTCTCAGCCGTTCTTCGTAGCTGAAGTATTCACCGGTTCTCCTGGTAAATACGTGTCACTGAAAGACACTATCAGTGGCTTTAAAGGCATCCTGGAAGGCCAGTACGACGCTCTGCCAGAGCAGGCGTTCTACATGGTCGGTGGTATCGACGAAGCGATCGAGAAAGCTAAAGGCATGTAATTGCCTTTAGCTAACCTTTACGAGGTATAAATATGGCTATGACTGTTCATTGCGACATCGTAAGTGCTGAAGAAGAAATCTTCTCAGGCCTGATCGAATTCGTATCCGTAACAGGTAGCCTGGGTGATCTGGGTGTATACCCAGGCCACGCTCCGCTTCTGACGGAACTGAAACCAGGCCCTGTCGAGCTACGCAAACAGGGTGGCGAACAGGATATCTTTTACGTATCCGGCGGCTTCTTTGAAGTACAGCCTCACAAGGTAACTATCCTTGCAGACACTGCTCTGCATGCGGCAGACCTTGATGAAGCGAAAGCTCAGGAAGCACAGAAACATGCTGAACAGGCGATGGTTGATAAAACTGCAGAGTTCGAATACTCGAAAGCAGCGACTCAACTGGCCGAAGCTGCAGCTCAGCTTCGTACCCTACAGCAGATTCGTAAGAAACTGGGCCGCTAAGACCCTGTCCTTACAATCCACAGTTCAAAAGGCAACCTTCGGGTTGCCTTTTTTGTTTCTGGCGCAGCCATAAATAAAAAAGGCAGCACGCAAGCGTTCAGAGAACGCTTTGCTACGAGCACGGCTAAAGCCTACTAGTGGCTAGAACGCTGCTTCGCAGCTGTTAGGAGAAACTAAAGGTCAGCAAGTGTCATTGTGGGTATAGAATCTGCTTGCATCAGAGGGAGTTATATTGGATAACGGTCAACTGATCGACCATTTACTTCGCAGCTCGAATTGAAAGGATTCAATATTTCAAATGATACGATTATTGTTAAACATTGCTATCATTCTGGTTACTGCTTATCTATTGGATTTATACTTCAAAGAGCCCCCCTATTGGGAATATCGAGGCTCAGGTTTCTCAAATCGAACTGCAGAACAGAAATCTCAGTTTATATCTTTCTTAAGACAAGAGGGTATTAAGTATCACACCAAGTATGGCACTGATATTTATTACCATTTATCGGGGCATGCAAAAGTCAGAGCCTATAGACGACAGCTTTATGGCTCGCCTGACTATGATTCTGTTAGTCCGATGGATTCTCAAATGGAAACGATCTACAGAAAGGAATTTGAAACAGCAGGGATTCCATATAGTGTGAGGATGGTTGGTACTTCGCTAACAATGAATTTTATATTTGAGGCGAAGTATAATCCTCAGGTAGATCTAATAGATCAAAAAGCGTGGTTAGACTGGTCTGAAAGGCTAAAAAATACGAATGAAGCTATTCGCGGATATCCTAAATAGAGAGATTTTAGGAGGTAAAGGGTGTCAGGGTATATTAAACCCCGATCACATAACCCAACATCTTGGTTTTGGGTTTTCCTAGCCCCTAGCAGCTGCGAAGCACTCGTAGGCGAAGCCGTGCTCTCTAAGTACAGCTAGCTGTACTTAGAGTAGTCGCCATAAAGTGTCGAAAATAATCTTCTGAGCTGCCGCCACTTCAGCGGAATCAATAACCACCGCTGTTGGATAGTTTTCTGAAGCCAGTGAGATAATCGCACATTTAGGTGGATAGATAGCGATATAGGCGGCATCCACCTTACCCTCGGTTTTAATCCACTTACGTTCTGACAACAGGGCGTCTTCACCGCCATCACCTATGGCTATGGCTCTTACGTTAATACCGCGCTGAATACGCTGGTTTGTGAAGTTAGGGAAGGGTCTATAGAGGTGTTTTCGGATCGGCTTGGAAGAGAAGACTGAGTAGCTGTCTGCGTCTGAGTTTGAGACGGTTACCAATAGGTCTTTAAGTACGTGTTCAATGCCGTCATCACCCTCATAAAACTGCACATTGGCGGCGTTAAAGTCGGGTTTGAGGTGTTGTAGCTCTGGAATGATATTTAGCTTTAGCTCTTCCATGGCTTTATCAAGGCCCTGGCGTCTGTCTTCCGCCATCTGCAGCAGGATTTCCGGGTCTACGGGAGCAAACAGTCGGCGTTTTCCTTTGGGTTGATAAGTAACGATGCCTTTCTGCTGCATTTCTTTCAGGCTTTCGTAAGTACTGCCCCGGTTAATACCGGATTTGTCAGCAATTGTTCGGATAGAACTTGCCCCTAAAGACAGGAGTGCTTTATAGATCTCTATTTCACGGGTGCTGAAGCCTAGTAGGCTGAATATTTTGTTATTCATAATTGTCATTTTATTTTTGACAAAAAGGATTGTGTGATTTTCTTTTTACTTTAAAGTGGGTTCTTAATAAAGCGGTTATTACAAATTCACTCAAGAAAAGACAAGGAAAGTACAGACTATGTCATCTGTAGATGTTGTCATTTTGGCTGCGGGTCAGGGCAGCCGCATGAAATCCAAATTACCTAAGGTATTGCATAAGGTCGGTGGTAAGCCGATGGTGCAGCATGTTATCGATACTGCATCCTCCCTCAATAATGAAGCCAGCAATGTAAATACTCACGTTGTTATTGGTCATGGTGCTGAGTTGGTTAAAACCTCTCTGGCAGGGCAAGCAGTAAACTTTGCATTGCAGGCCGAGCAAAAGGGTACGGGCCATGCCGTGGCACAGGCCATGCCGGAAGTGGCTG
>JASBRM010000089.1 GCA_030149405.1 Neptuniibacter sp.
GGCAGCGCGGTGACTCCGCGGTTGGCGGCAACCATCTGTAATATGATTTCTGTAGTTTCCAGGGTTTTGTGTTTACCTGGGCGGCAGTTTTCAGGAGCCAGGAATTGCTGGTAGATATCCAGACGGGATGGTTCTACAGGGTAGGTAATCAACACCTGCTCAATCAAATCTTGTGGATAAACGAGCGGCTTCTGTGCGAGTGGGTTTTTCTGGCTGACAACCAGAACCAATTCATAAGGAAATACCGGCTCAAAGTGGATCGCTTTCATCTGAATTGGGTCGGGGGTAACCAGCAGATCGATATCGTGGTTAAACAGTGCTGCCATGCCTCCGAACTGAAAACGTTGTTTTACATCCAGATCAATCCCTTCAAACTGTTCCAGATAGGTTGCGGAGACTTTGGTCAGCCACTGGTAACAGGGATGGCACTCCATGCCTATATGCAGGGTGCCGATCTCGTTATTGGCGAAGTCTTTGAGTTTAGTGTCGATACGTTCTAACTGCGGAAGAATACGTTCTGCTTCACTGAGTAAGAATTCTCCGGCTTGAGTCAGGTGGATATTGCGGCCTTTTTTCTCCCACAGCTCGCAACCAGAGAGCTCCTCCAGCCGTTTTATGGTGTGGCTAAGCGCTGACTGGGTGAGGCAGAGCTTATCAGCAGCAGAGGTTAGAGAACCCTGACGTTTAATCTCTCTGAGAATTCTTAGATGCGTTCTTTCGATCATATCGATCCATGCCAAAAACTAATGGGTTGATGATAAACGACCATTATTTTTCATGAATGCAGTTCTCTATCCTAATGAAAAATTTTTGGAGATAGATGAATGGCATTACTACACAACCTTGGCTTCCCACGTATTGGCAGCCAGCGCGAACTTAAATTTGCCCTTGAGCGCTTCTGGCGTGGGGAGGCCTCTCCTGCGGAGCTGCAGTCTACCGCTGCAGATTTGCGAAAAGCACATTGGCAGTTGCAGTCACAATTAGACCTGGTGCCTGTGGGTGACTTTTCTCTTTATGATCAGATTCTGGATATGAGCTTTACTCTGGGAAATCTGCCTGACCGTGTGACCCGACTGGAAGGTAGTGAACTGGATAATTACTTCCGTGTGGCGCGAGGTCGTTCTGTTAATGAGTCCTCACTTACCTGTGTACATGCAGGAGAGATGACAAAGTGGTTTGATACTAACTATCACTACATTGTGCCTGAGGTGACAGAAGAAACGGCGTTTAACCTGAATCCTGAACGTTTACTGTCGCAGTTTTCTGAAGCGCAACAGCAGGGATTGAATGCCAAACCGGTCATTATCGGCCCGGTCACTTACCTTTGGTTGTGTAAGGAGAAAGATCAGTCCCAGCGCCTTCAACTGCTGGATAAACTTCTGCCTGCCTATCAGTTGTTACTGGATAAGCTGGTGGATGCCGGAGCTGAGTGGGTACAGATTGATGAACCTGCTCTTGTTATGGATCTGGAGCGTGACTGGCAACAGGCTTATGAGAAGGCTTATGCCTTGTTGTCCAAGAGCCGGGCTCAGTTGTTGCTGTCAACCTATTTTGGCGAGCTAAGAGATAACCTACAACTGGCTGTAAACCTGCCTGTGGCGGGCCTGCACTTTGATGCTGTTCGTGGTCTGGATGAAGTTGATCTGCTTTGCACTACCCTTCCAGAAGAAAAGGTGCTGTCTCTGGGTGTGATTGATGGCCGTAATATCTGGAAAACTGATCTGAATGCAGTGCTGAACTGGCTTGAACCTATTGCACAGCAACTACAGGATCGTTTGTGGATTGCTCCTTCCTGCTCCCTGCTGCATGTGCCGGTTGATCTTGATCAGGAAACCGATTTTGACCCAGAGGTGATCAATTGGTTGGCCTTTGCGAAGCAGAAACTTGCTGAGCTGTCTCTGTTGGGAACTGCGATTAATAAGGGACGTGCAGCCGTTGCTGAGGCTTTGGAGAATAACAACCAGGCTATTCAAAGCCGAAAGTCTTCTCAGCGTGTACATAAGCCTGAAGTGAAAGCGGCTGTTGATTGTATAACTGCAGCGTTGGGTAAACGCCAGAGCTCTTATAAGAAACGTGCTGAGCTGCAATCTGCACTCCTCAACTTGCCAGCCTACCCTACTACGACCATTGGTTCTTTCCCGCAGACGGCTGAGATTCGTAAGGCGCGGTTGCAACATAAAAAAGGCCGGCTTTCTGAAGAGCGTTATATTGAGCTGATGGAGGCAGAGATTAAACGTGCGGTAGATGAGCAGGAAAAACTGGGACTGGATGTTCTGGTGCATGGGGAAGCTGAGCGTAATGACATGGTTGAATACTTTGGTCAGCAGCTGGATGGTTATGTATTCAGTCAGTTCGGCTGGGTTCAGTCTTACGGCTCACGTTGTGTGAAACCGCCTATTCTGTTTGGAGATATATCACGCCCGGAACCGATGACAGTTCGTTGGACTTCTTATGCAAAGTCACTAACAGATAAGCCAATGAAAGGCATGCTCACCGGCCCGGTGACTATTCTCAACTGGTCATTTGTTCGTGATGATCAGCCGCGAAGAGAAAGCAGCTTACAACTGGCGCTGGCAATCCGTGATGAGGTGCTTGACCTTGAAGCTGCGGGTGTGGATGTTATTCAGATTGATGAAGCGGCTCTGCGTGAAGGTTTACCGTTGCGCCAGGGTGACTGGACAACCTATCTGGATTGGGCGGTAGAATGCTTCCGTATCACTGCTAATGGCGTTAAGGATGCAACTCAGATTCATACCCATATGTGTTATTCCGAGTTCAACGACATTATCGATTCGATTGCCCAGATGGACGCGGATGTGATTACGATAGAAACGTCACGTTCCGATATGGAGCTACTGGATGTGTTTGAAGAGTATGAGTACCCGAATGAAATCGGTCCGGGTGTTTACGATATTCACTCCCCGAACATCCCGCCTGTGGAACAGATGGTGAAACTGATGCAGCGTGCTGCTGAGCGAATTCCGGCTGAACGGTTATGGGTGAATCCGGATTGTGGCTTAAAGACCCGTAACTGGGATGAAGTAATCCCTGCTCTGAAAAATATGGTCACTGCTGCCGAGCGACTGCGTGGGGCTTCCTGATAGATAAGTAAACCGTTTATCTTTCTAACAAAAAGCCCAGCAATTTAACTGGGCTTTTTGTTTTAAGCTTTCAGAATCATATAGGCAGAGTAAACAGATAGTAGGTTAACCCTGCTGAAGGTGTAGCTGCTGCGATAAGCTTTATCCAGCTGAGCCCTTCCCTTTCTGGTTCATCCCCCTGCTTGGGTTTCTTACCATGGAGCATCGCGGGAAGCAGTGCTTCTTTAAATTTCACTTTGTAGAGGATGATCGCCAGTACGTGAATGCCAACCATGATCTGAAGCAGAAGCTGAATAGTTTCATGGATCTCTCCTGCCAAACCCGCAGTATCATCATCCACATAATTGTAGAGTGGGCCGTTCCAGATAATATCGTCTGTGGACATCATGCCGGTAAGTAATTGCACAGCTAGCATTAACAGCAACACAATGACCATTAAGCTGCCGGCTGGTGTATGCCCGTATTGGGACGTATGCTGAGCTTTTAACAATCCTTTTGTGTATGAGATCGCTTCAAAAGGGTTGAGCTTGAATGAGGTAAACCGTGCGTATTTTGTTCCAAGAAAGCCCCATAGCACCCTAAATACAATCAATCCTGCAAGCAGGTAGCCTGCATAGAAATGGAACTCCATCAGGTCATCGCTTTCTCCACTGACGATCAGGAAAACAAAAAGTACCACCAGTAACCAGTGGAACAGTCGTGTTGGGATATCCCATACTTTGATCATTGAACTCATGACTATGGACGCTCAAAGGAAAACGAAAAGGCCTCTGACGAGGCCTTTGATTGTTACATCTGTTATTGATTACTTGGCTTTGTAATCATCGTGGCAGGCTTTACATGCCTTACCTACTGGACCGAAGCTACCCTTCAGAGCGTCCAGGCCATTGCCTGCTTCGCCTGCCAGTGTCTCAACCGCTGCTTTCCAGTTGCCACTTTTCTCTTTTACATCCGGGTAGTTTTCCCAGATGCCTGGTTTAGCGCGGGTGTTATCCAGTTTTGAATTATCCGATCCTTTTGGCCACAGCAGAGAATTATCCAGCTTGCTCATTGCCAAAATGTTTTTAGCAGCTGTGTCTGCCATAGCAGCATCGTAATCTTTTTTACCTTTGACCATCGCACCCAGCAGACCAAAGTTATATTTGATCACTTGGTAGTATCCCTGGCGCGCTTTGATTTCATCTTCAAACGGTTCTGCTGCAACGGCTGGTACAGATACTGTTGCTATCATTGCAGAACATAAGGCGATTTTAATCACTTGCTTCATTGCTCACTCCTTTAATTGTCACCTTCGGTGATCATACCATCGCAATATATCTAAAACAGCTAATGTTGTTTTTGGTTCGCGTAAAGTTTTGTAAACCTGCTGCTTTGAATTCCATGCTGCCTCAAGTTTGTGTCAGTTTTGTTAGGGCCTGTTAATACTAATTTTTTGCCCTTTCTGGATGCCTTTTTTGTTAGCAGGTCCTAGGCAGCAGCAGGTAGTTCAAACTCGAACGTTGTTCCCTGATTTAGTTTGCTTTCTACATGGATGGTACTGTCATGCAAATCCAGTATTCGTTTCACAATGGCTAACCCTAGTCCGTTTGATTCTGACTCCTTTCTGCTTGTGTCCGGGTTTGCAAAAAAGCGATTAAATATATGTGGCAGGTCCTCTTCTGCGATACCTGCACCAGAATCCATTACCCTTACTTTAACGGGGTTGAACCGCTGATCTGTGTCGGGTGCTATTTCTAAAGTGATCAAGCCATGCGTGGGTGTATAGGTCATTGCGTTACGGATTAGGTTTTCAAAAACCCGTTGAATAAGACTGATATCCGCTGTAACGGAAATATTCTCTTTGGGGCTTTTGAGCTGCCAGTTAATTTCTTTCCGCTCAAGTTCTAATTCAAACTCCTGCATGGTGTCGTAGATAAGTTCTGTTAAAGAGAATGTTTCTATATTGGGGGATGTGGTGGGTGACTCCAATTTTGAAAGTTCGAAGAGTTCACTCACAAGCTCACTCAAGCGCTTCGAGCTGAGCATGGCGATATCCAGATAGTACTTACGCTGCTCTTCGGTAAGTATGTCATCTTTGATAATGAGCGTTTCAAGGTAACCTTGAATTGAAGCCAACGGTGTTCTCAGATCATGGGAAACATTAGAAATAAGTTCTCTTCTGGTTTGGTCTGCCTCTTTGAGTAACTGGAATTGTCGTCTTATTTCATCAGACATATCTTCAAAGGTTTCTGTAAGCAGCCCTATCTCATCTGAATTATGTGCTGGCATATGCACTTGTTCACACATGACTGTCTTACTGCTGTGTTCTTTTGTAAAGCTACATATCTGCTGGGTAAGTAAACGTAGTCGACTCAGGATCATCCTGAAAACTAATGCACCCATGATAAGAGCAACTAACGAGATCAAAGCGATGCTCATAATCATCATATTTGCGCTGTTGCTTTTCGACACTAAAGAAGAAATGTTGTCGTAAAGGCTGCTTCCCAAAACCACATAGAGATAGCCTTGTAACTGCCCATCGACTCGTAATTCTGTTGCTGAAAATACGGTGGGTTTACTTAATGACTTAGGATCCTGTGCATAGATTGGTAGATCTGTATTTCCGGTAATGAACTGTTTAATGGGTTCCAGGTTAATCCGGGCTGTTTTAATATTTTCTTCCTGACTATGGGCAATAATCTCGCCACGGGTATTCAGGAGGTAGGCTTCGACCATTGGGTTTATGACCATGGCCTGCTGGGAAAGTCGTTTAATGGCTTCCAGATTGACGACGTTTTCACCACGAGACAAAAGCTGATATTCATCGTTTATGTACATAGCGATGCTGGCATTAAGTTTTTGGGTGGACTCTTCATGGTAGCGATTCATCCAGTACTGGGTACTCAAAAGCATAGCCAGTCCAGACATGATAACGATGCCGATAAGTGCAATTGTCAGCTTTGTATTAAGTGGGCTTTTGATCCAGTACGGCACTGCCATTTGTCTCTCTTTCCTCTCAGCTCAGCTTCAAGCTGATAATGTTTTCTCTTCCAGTTTGTAACCCACGCCCCAGACCGTAACTATGATTTCCGGGTTATTCGGGTCGGCCTCTATCTTTGATCT
>JASBRM010000093.1 GCA_030149405.1 Neptuniibacter sp.
ATCGGTGGTCACAATCTGATCGACACTGAAGTCGATTTCCTAACCGGCACCGTATAACCTACGCCTAAGATCTTCATCGTACACACTCCCCCTATTTCTGTCTGAAGAGGGTTCTCTAAGCACTGGTTAGCACTCAGGTGTGTCAGCATTTCCGGTAATAGAAATCAGAGCTTAAAATCACTCAATGAACACAATAATTGAAACCGCTTTTACCATTCTGTTTAGTTGTATACATGGCATTGTCTGCCAATTTGAAGAGTTCGCTAATCGTGGAACAATCATTCGGATAGAAAGCGATGCCGATACTGGATGAAAGGTGGAACGCCTTATTTTGAATTGTGAAAGGCACCTGTAGGGAGTTGTTTATGTTGTGCGCAATCTTTCCGGCCGCTTCTTTGTTGTTAATATCTCCCGCAATGACGACAAATTCATCGCCTCCGAATCTTGCGACCAGATCGTACTCCCTTATTGAGTTTCGTATCCTGGTTGCAGCTTCGATTAAGAGTTGATCGCCGGCATCATGACCTAAGTTGTCATTGACGCTTTTGAAGTTATCCAGATCTATAAAGAGGCATGCAAAGGCGCGTTGGGACCTTTCAGCTCGTGCTACTTCTTCTTCGGCTCTTTTTTGTAACAGTATCCTGTTTGGCAGCCCGGTAAGTGCGTCATATATCGCTTGCTTCTCTATTTCAGCTTTTTGTTTTTCAAGCATGAGATTCACTTGTCCGATCTCGCCAATGAGTTCAGCCAACTGGCGTAAGATTCTCATGATTAGTTTGACCTTTTCTTCGGTAAAAACAGGCACCTCATTTATTGCTGTTATGTACCTTTGTTCGTCAAACCCGACGGCTTTGGCTTGTTCGCAGAACTGATTTAAATCAGGCGCCTCAAAAAAGAATTGGCCAGTAAACAAATTAGCTATATGTTCCCCTCTGACGATTATGGGGACAGCAACATCAACTAAGCCATTTTTGCAGCGATAAACATTGTATTCATGTCCGGCATTGAGATCACTAGCGATGATGGTGTCGCTTTCAAGGCAACGGCGTGCTGTTATTGGATTGGCGCGATGAAAATTTGTACAAGCAGATTTCCACCTGCTGCAACCAATATCTCGCCGTCCAGCTCCAATATAGCTGTCGTAATACCGGACATATCCGAAAAGCTAGTACAAAGATGCTGAAGCTGTTCTATGTCTGTTAAGTCGCGTAATTTCATGGCCCAAACCTCAAAAAGGCTACTACGGTGAGAAGGTGGTATAACGCATTTTTCTAATATAATAATTGACCATCAGGTCTAATTTATCCACTCATGAGTGAGAGCAGTTATATCTCAGTGCCGCATTAAAATAGACAGTGCCTGTTCTGATAGCAGTGATTGGTGCAGATCTTCTTTCAGGCGGTTTTTGAGGGCATTTTCAGCGGTGTTAACAGCGCCGGTGCATGTGAAGTATTAGATAGGTATTCCGACAGGCTGTTTTGGTAATACTGGCACTGAAACCAAAATGTTTCATTCATCTAAATTTTTTGTGCTCTTAGTTATGGTGAATTAAACAAGAATTGATCTGAGTTTTATCTATGACTCTGTGAGATTTATTAACATAGTCATATACGATTAATTGAAAGTGAAAATAATATGGCAAATATACTTGTAGTTGATGATTCTGCTTCCATAAGAAATATGGTCTCTTTCACTCTGAAGCAACAGAGTCATCAGGTTACAGAAGCTGTTGATGGTAATGCTGGATTAGCGAAAGCCAGAACAGGGGCTTATGATTTAGTACTGACAGATGTGAACATGCCAGGCATGGATGGAATTACCCTCTGTGGCGAGTTACGCAAACTGCCAAACTATAAAACCACACCTATTCTAATTCTCACCACAGAAAGTAGTGCTGAAATGAAGCAGAAGGGCAAGTCGGTTGGTGCTACAGGGTGGCTTGTGAAACCTTTTAGTCCCGAAAAGTTAGTACAGACTCTGCAAAGGGTTATTAGGTAAGCCTATCATCACCGACTAACAGTGATTGATACTTTATTTCGATCCTGTTGGTCGGGCGACGAGGCGAAGCAGAGTAATCCCTCAATTGCTTAAGCGTGGAAACTACCCCTGAACTACACCCCTAACCAAATCCCCTATACGAATTTCTCCTGACTCGAGAACCTTGGCACACAGTCCCCCATATCCCAGCATTGCTGCAGCTCCACCACGACCTAAAGTCTGATCCATTCGGACACAGGGGTGGCATAGTGCAGTGGCTTCAAACAGGGCATCACCAATACAAAATTGCTGGTGGCGCAAGGCATTCAGGTTTATTCCGCTGACGACCAGGTTTCGTCTGAGCAAGGATGGATCAATATGTGGCAAACCTGAGTAGGTTTCTATGGTACGGATAAACTCTGTTGAGATGATTGTCACTTGACGCCCTGAATCAGGTGTTTTTAAACACCGGTGATCACCTTCCAAGCCCAGTCTCGCAATTGCCTGTGTGGATTCTACACTGAGCATTTCCTGTTTATGTCCTGGTCTAAGGCCAATCCAGCGCAGTCGTCCATCGGGCAGGTCTTTCAGATAACGTGAAAACAAACGCTTTTGGGTCATCAGGGGGTCACTTTGATCAGTTTACCGTTGTATTCGTCAGTCAGAAGGTAGATAGCTCCCTGTGTATCAACGTCGATATCTCTTATACGAGTATCCAGATGATGCAGGTAGCGATGTTCCTTAACCGGTTCATCCGATCCACTCTCCCCAAAATTAAGGTTTAGGCGATTAAGGTGACGCTTTTTTAAAGAACCAATAAGAAAATCCCCTTTCCACTCTTTGAAGAGGTCCGACTCGTAGCGGATCAGGCCGGAAGGCGCTATTGAGGGAACATAATAATATTGGGGCTGTTGCATCCCTTCTTTCTGAGTCCCTTCACCTATCGATGGCCCCCAATATTC
>JASBRM010000097.1 GCA_030149405.1 Neptuniibacter sp.
TCATCATCCACTATCCATATATTACCTAGCAGACTCATGGTTCAGCTCCAACGGAATAAATAGTTTAAATTTGGTTTCACCCGGTTTCGTCTCACATTCAATTAAACCGTGATGTTGATTAATTATTGATTGGGCAATGGACAGACCTAACCCTGTGCCTTCGGCTCTGCCACTGACCATCGGATAAAAAATCTTACTCAGAATTTCTTCAGGAATACCCGGGCCGTTGTCTACGATCTCAACACAGCAAACCAGACGGTGACATTCCGTACCCAAAGTAATCTGACGTAATGCTCGAGTGCGTAATTCAATAACAGGCTTGTTTTCTCCACCGCTAAACAGAGCCTGCATACTGTTACGTACAATATTAAGAATCGCCTGAATCAACTGCTCAGAATCACCAACAAACTCAGGAATACTTGGGTCGTAATCCCTGACCATACTGAGCCCTTGGTTCGTCTCAGCGCTGATCAAGCTACAAACTCGCTCCAAAATGGCATGGATATTTACATCCTCCATTTTCGGCAATTTACGTGGCCCAAGAAGGCGATCAACAAGATTTCTCAAGCGATCTGCTTCTTCAATAATTACTCGCGTGTAATCATGCAGACTAGGGTCTTCCAATTCGCGTTCGAGTAACTGAGCCGCACCTCGTATACCGCCCAAAGGGTTCTTGATTTCATGCGCCATCCCTCTAACCAGAGAACGCGCTGTAGCATGCTGCGAAAGAAGATCCTCTTCTCGTTCAATTCTCATCAAACGATCCCGGGCTTCGATCTCTATTAAGAGGTGGCTGCCTCCATTAGGCAACATCACAGGATTAATGCTGTAATCAGCTGTAAGCGTGTTACCGCCCATCGTTCTGAGTTTTGCCTCTCTTCGGGTATAAGGATGCCCTGAAACAAGACAGCTCTTTATATCTTCACGCTCTTCCCCACAGAGAACAAACCACTCCTCAAGCGGGAGCTGCGACAACCTGCGCATACTCGCCTCCAACAGCATTTCTGCAGAGGGGTTTGCATACTCCAGTTCCAGTTGATCGTTAATCATCACAACGGCTCTGGAGAGGTTATCCAGTATTTGTTTATGCATTTCTGGCTGTGACATTAGCTACTCTCTTTATCCTTAAAGATTGTTCTGCAAAAAATAAACCAAGTTTTCTTCAGTGCCACAGATTGGCGCCGAGGCGCACTAATAGTGTGAACCTTAATATTTAAGTGTAATACCGGATCACCAAAACCGCACCACTTTAGTGCAGGTAGAAAATAAAGAGATTTAAAAGAGGGATTTTCAGATACAAAAAAGCCTCCATAAAGGAGGCTTTTTTCAGACCAGATGCGACTTATACAGAGTAGTACAGGTCGAATTCAACTGGGTGAGTAGTCATGTTCACTTTCTCAACTTCTTCACGTTTCAGCGCGATGAACGCATCCAGCATGTCGTCAGTGAATACACCACCTTTAGTCAGGAACTCACGATCAGTTTCCAGTGCGTCCAGAGCTTCCTCCAGAGAACCAGCAACCTGTGGGATTTCTGCTTCTTCTTCTGGTGGCAGATCGTACAGATCTTTATCTGCAGCATCACCAGGGTGGATCTTGTTCTGGATACCGTCCAGGCCAGCCATCAGCAGTGCTGCAAAGCACAGGTATGGGTTAGCAGATGGATCAGGGAAACGAGTTTCGATACGACGAGCTTTTGGAGTCGTTACGTATGGAATACGGATAGAAGCAGAACGGTTACGAGCAGAGTAAGCCAGCATTACTGGAGCTTCGAAGCCTGGAACCAGACGCTTGTATGCGTTTGTAGAAGAGTTAGTCAGTGCGTTCAGAGCTTTAGCGTGCTTGATGATACCACCGATGTAGTACAGTGCCATTTCAGACATGCCCGCGTAAGCATCACCAGCAAACAGGTTAACACCGTCTTTAGAGATAGACTGGTGAACGTGCATACCAGAACCGTTATCACCCACCAGTGGCTTAGGCATGAATGTAGCTGTTTTGCCGTAAGCGTGTGCAACGTTGTGTACGCAGTATTTCAGAACCTGAACTTCGTCTGCCTTAGCAGTCAGAGTGTTAGGACCAACACCGATTTCACACTGACCAGCAGTTGCTACTTCGTGGTGGTGTACTTCAATTTCCAGATCCATTGCTTCCATCGCGTCACACATAGCGCCACGCAGGTCGTGCAGAGAATCGATTGGTGGTACTGGGAAGTAACCGCCTTTAACACGTGGACGGTGACCAGTGTTACCACCTTCAATCTTGTGGCTAGAAGCCCAAGATGCTTCTTCAGAAGCGATAGTGTAACCACAACCACTGATGTCTGCGTGCCACTGAACTTCGTCGAATACGAAGAATTCTGGCTCTGGACCGAAGATAGCAGTATCAGCGATACCAGTAGACTTCAGGTACTCTTCAGCGCGTTTAGCAACAGAACGTGGGTCACGCTCGTAACCCTGACCAGTAGCAGGCTCAACGATGTCACAACGAACGATAACAGTTGGAGCTTCAGAGAACGGATCCAGCAGAGATGCTGAATCATCAGGCATCAGGATCATGTCAGATTCGTTGATACCTTTCCAACCAGCGATGGAAGAACCATCGAACATTTTACCTTCTTCAAAGAAGTCATCACCCATGTCTGAAACAGGGATAGTTACGTGCTGCTCTTTACCACGAGAGTCTGTGAAGCGCAGGTCAACCCATTTAGCTTCGCTTTCTTTGATCAGATTCAGAGTCTTCTCTGACATGAGACATTCTCCAGTTTGTAATTATAAGGCCGGACTTAAAATAAGCAGCCAGCCTTTGAGAAATCAGAATTTATTCGGTGATTTTCAGAGAGCAATTTGTATGCCAAGCAGCGCTTTAACAAAAACCCCTTAGATTTCAACGCCTGTTATGAACAGACCATAATCACCATGCACCAAAATAAAGCATCAATAGAAAGCTATACCCAAAACAGTGCATGTCAATTATATAATCACCCAAGCGGCTAACATCATACTCTAATATTCAGCATTTCAGCTACTAAGAAAGCGGATTTATTGCCGCGGATCACTACTCTTTTTACAGGGAAAAACTATACCCAAAAACAATTCATCCGCATTTTGCTAATTGTCCAATAAATATGCAGTATTTTTCCCACAAAGACGTATAATGCCGCATTCGCAAAAAACACCTTACAGGTACACACTCGTGATCGAAAAGCTAAGAAACATCGCCATCATCGCGCACGTTGACCACGGTAAAACAACTCTGGTTGATAAGCTGTTATCTCAATCTGGCACCCTGGGGCGCCGTGATGAAGGCACTGAGCGCATCATGGACTCCAATGACCAGGAGAAAGAGCGCGGCATTACCATTCTGGCAAAAAACACAGCCATTAAATGGAATGACTACCGTATTAACATCGTAGACACTCCGGGCCACGCCGATTTCGGTGGTGAAGTAGAACGAGTTCTGTCGATGGTAGATTGTGTATGCCTTTTGGTTGATGCGGTTGATGGCCCAATGCCACAAACACGCTTTGTAACTCAGAAAGCTTTCGATCAGGGCCTTCGCCCGATCGTTGTAATCAACAAGATTGACCGTCCTGGCGCACGCCCAGATTGGGTTATTGATCAGGTATTCGATCTGTTTGATAGCCTGGGGGCTACGGATGAACAACTGGATTTCCCAATTGTTTACGCGTCTGCACTGAACGGTATCGCGGGTCTCGACCCAGAAGAAATGTCCGAAGACATGACTCCACTGTTCGAAGCGATTGTTGAACATGTAGAGCCACCTAAGGTTGATGTTGATGGTCCGCTGCAGATGCAGGTTTCCGCTCTGGACTACAACAGCTACCTTGGCGTAATCGGTGTCGGCCGTGTAACTCGCGGTACGATCAACACAAATACGCAAGTTAAGGTTATTGACCGTGAAGGCGCTATTCGTAGCGGCCGCATCCTGAAAATCATGGGTTATCACGGCCTGGAACGTGTTGAAGTAGAAAGTGCGACTGCGGGTGACATCATTTGTGTTACTGGTATTGACGCTCTGAACATCTCTGACACGATCTGTGACCCTGATAAGGTTGAAGCCCTGCCAGCGCTGAGCGTAGACGAGCCAACCGTATCCATGACCTTCCAGGTGAATGATTCTCCATTTGCAGGTCAGGACGGTAAATTCGTAACCAGCCGTAACATTAAAGAACGTCTCGACCGCGAGCTGATTCATAACGTAGCTCTGCGTGTAGAAGATGGTGAGACGCCTGAGAAATTTAAAGTATCTGGTCGTGGTGAACTTCACCTGTCGGTACTGATTGAAACCATGCGTCGTGAAGGATTTGAGCTGGGTGTTTCCCGTCCTGAAGTAATCCAGAAAGAGATTGACGGTGAGATTCAGGAACCTTTCGAGCTGGTAATGATTGATGTTGAAGATGAACATCAGGGTTCAGTTATCGAAGAGCTTGGTAAGCGTAAGGGCGACATGACGAATATGGAAGTAGACGGCAAAGGCCGTGTACGTCTTACATTCATGATTCCATCCCGAGGCCTGATCGGTTTCCGCTCCCTGTTCCTGACGATGACTTCAGGTACCGGCATCATGACCTCTATCTTCGACCACTACGGTCCGGTTAAAGAAGGTGAAGTAGTCAGCCGCATCAACGGTGTACTGGTTTCCATGGTTACCGGTAAAGCACTGGGTTACGCGCTATGGAACCTGCAGGATCGTGGACGTTTGAGTATCGATCCAAACGTTGAAGTTTACGAAGGCATGATTCTGGGTATTCACAGCCGTAGCAACGATCTGGCAGTTAACCCAACTAAGGGTAAGCAACTTACCAACGTTCGCGCCTCCGGTTCTGATGAAAACATCCAGCTTACACCACCTGTTCGCTTCACTCTGGAACAGGCTCTGGACTTCATCGAAGATGATGAACTGGTTGAAGTGACCCCTAACTTCATCCGCCTGCGTAAAAAGCTTCTCAAAGAGAACGAGCGTAAACGCGCTAAAAACAAATAATCTCTCTTTTGAAAAAGGCAGCAATAAGCTGCCTTTTTTATTGCCTTCAGACATAGCCCTAAACCCACAGCCTCTCTATACTTAAGCGGTTAACAAACTACTGTGGAGCTGGCTTTTCTATGCGCGTACCTTATCCCGAAATTCACCCTTATGCGGAACATCGGCTGCAGGTATCAGAGCTGCATACTTTGTATGTAGAGGAAAGCGGAAACCCACAAGGCATCCCAGTCCTGTTTATTCATGGCGGACCCGGCGGTGGCACTTCACCCGCTCATCGCAGTTTTTTTGATCCAGAAAAATACCGCATTATTCTGTTTGATCAGCGAGGTTGCGGGCAATCCACACCTCACGCTGAGCTTACTGATAACACAACCCAACATCTCATCGATGATATGGAAAAAATCAGAGAGCTGCTGAACATTGAACAATGGTTACTGTTTGGTGGTTCATGGGGTTCAACTCTGGCCCTGCTCTATGCGCAAGCACACCCTGACAAAGTACTCGGTATGATCTTGCGGGGTATTTTTCTTTGCCGTGATCAGGATATTCAGTGGTTCTATCAAAAAGGTGCCAGCGCCATTTTCCCTGATTACTGGCAGGAGTATCTTCAGGTTATCCCTCCGTCAGAACAGGACAACCTGCTAGAGGCATATTACAAACGACTGACATCAGATAATGAAATTGCCCGTATGTCTGCAGCAAAAGCATGGTCAATTTGGGAAGGCCGCTGCTCAACACTCGATCCCAATAACGATATCGTAGATCACTTTGCGGACCCGCATGTTGCTTTGGCAATGGCTCGAGTTGAAGCCCACTATTTCATCAATGAAGCTTTTATACAGCCCAATCAGATTATCGAAAACTGTGACAAAATCAGCCACCTGAAAACCATAATTGTGCACGGTCGTTACGATGTAGTCTGCCCAATTGATCAGGCTTATTCACTCTACAACGCACTTCCGGAATCAGAACTGCATATAGTTAGAGATGCCGGACATTCAGCGTTTGAGAAAGGCATCACCGATAACTTAATCCGAGCGACTGACAGCTTCGCAGTCTCACTAGCCTAAATACCCGAATAGACAAACATGAAAGCCTTAATACAAAGAGTTAAGTCTGCATCAGTTGATGTAAACAATGAGACAACAGGCAAGATTAATCAGGGAATTCTACTCTTCCTCGGGGTAGAGAAGGATGATAACGAAGCGAAAGCCGACAAACTCCTGAAGAAAATTCTGGGATACCGAATTTTTGCAGATGAGGATGGCAAGATGAATCTCAACCTCCAACAAATAAATGGAGGCCTGATCATCGTATCTCAATTCACTCTTGTTGCCGAAACCAGCAAAGGCTTGAGGCCGGGGTTTTCTTTAGGAGCATCCCCCGAACTGGGAGAGCAGCTGTATGACTATTTTGTTTCTCAGGCGCAGCAGCAACATGAGATAACAGAAACAGGAATATTCGGGGCTGATATGCAGGTTAATCTTATCAATGACGGCCCCGTTACTTTCTGGTTAGAGTGCTGATTAAAGTTGGCTCTGATAATCCAACAGCATCTTCTTAGCTTCACACTCTTCAGCTAATGGACGTTTCAGCCGCGAAGCTCTGTAATGCTCATTAAAGACGTGAAAGTATGATGATAGTAATTCATGCCCTTGTTGATCTTCGACACTCCTAAGCATCTCTGCTGCCACCTCAACCGTACATAATTGACCTTCGACCGGAGCTTTGCGCAACTTATATTTTGACTGCGCCTGCACTTCCGGCTGAATAACCGGTAGGTGATCCAGATAACGACTATGCCGGAACATTCTCCTCGCCTGACGCCAAGTTCCATCCAGAATGATAAATACAGGCTCTCTACCCACTTTCTTTTCAAAGCTCACCATTCGCTCTTGGTAACCTTCTCCGGATGGAAACACTATATAAGGATCAATTCCCGGATCATTCAAAGCATT
The DNA here is from genome assembly GCA_030149405.1 of Neptuniibacter sp. Classification (GTDB taxonomy): domain Bacteria; phylum Pseudomonadota; class Gammaproteobacteria; order Pseudomonadales; family Balneatricaceae; genus Neptuniibacter. Next base: position 6,965 of record JASBRM010000097.1, read on the forward strand.
GATCAAGTCTTGTGAAGGCTCTGTTCTTGACCATTTAAAGCGCTGCGTCCCGGCGATACAATCTTCAATCAAACGACCTGTATTAGTGGGTTTAAAGCCTTCATTATGATGCATCAACAGCATGAAACGCGCCTTGGCCTCATAAGACAGACGATAACGGCATATACATACTTTTTTTGCTAACAAGCAGGTTGGACACCTTGGAATTTTGGAGCCCCGGGCTAAAAAAGGTC
>JASBRM010000101.1 GCA_030149405.1 Neptuniibacter sp.
CACCTTTCCACCAATCGAGCGGTTTATCCATAAATAAAAACCACCTTCACTGATTCAAGAACAAGTCGAAGCCGACTACCGTTTCAATGAGATTTTTGTTTCAATGAAACACGAAGCCCCAGCGGAAAGGCGAACGGCATCAAAAGCTTCGGTATTTGCAGTTTCCACACACACAAACGAATTCCCCTGGCTTTCCCCTACATCCACTATAGACTCAGCGCTAGCGCCAGGATTCCAAACCACAGTCGAAGCGCTATTCGTATGCTGAACAAGCATGGATCTGCCCCAGGCATTATCGACAATCTCTGTATCCGCCCCATTTAAGTAGATTCGATCAGTTGCCTTGGAGATATTAAGCTCCCCCTCTTGGGTGGAAGTCTGATTTGATAGGTTTTTATCGACATAACGACAGCCTGACAGACCTCTGATTTCCATATTTTCCAATCCAGAAACTGACAAATAGGTATGCAATGCCTGAGTGATCGTTATCTGCACCTCAGATCAATTATGTGTACTTATACGAATACTGATTGATTGACTATCAACAACAATATCTTCTTGAATGCTCAGGCCTGGATATATGTCATGTGCTGGTTTTAAGGTTAAATGCCCCCCTACCGAAGAAAACTCCTGAGAGGTAACTATCCAATCAGAGGTTCGCGCCACCCCATGAAATGGTTGAGACGAATCAACAGGGTTCTCAGCAAACCAAGGCCAACAGATTGGAACACCTCCACGAATTGTGGCAGGGTATGATTTCAATCGTTCAGACAACCACAAAACAGGTTTCTGCCCCTGCGGTCTAAAAAAAACTACCTGACCACCATGAAACGAATACGCTAATTCACCCCATTGATGCTTCTCCACACCGACAGAGAAACCATGCCATTCAATCAGATAACTGCCTATCTCCAGGCCATCGATAAAGTTCTGCAAAGTCACCTTTGACACACTTTTCACCCTTTAACATTGGCATTATTCAGCGCTGCTGCCGCGCCAAGAAGACCTGGATTTTCAGCTACACATAAACAAACCGGTACTGATTCTAAATAGGAAGCAAAGCGACCTTTATCCTTAAAGCCTGCCATAAATTCACTTTCAAGCAGGAAGTCATTCATTCTTGGTAAAATACCACCACAGAGATAAACCCCACCAAGAGCACCAATATTTAAGACGCTATCACCAGCAACAGCGCCTAAAATGCGACAGAAATCGTTCAGGGTTTGAACTGCTAATGTATCCACTCCAAGAAGAGCTGCATCAGTCACCTCTTTAGGGCTAAACAGTTCTTGCTGAACACCTTCTATTTCACACAGCGCACTGTATATATTTACCAGACCAATGCCACACAAAAGCCGCTCTACAGAAACGCGACCAAATTTTTCTCGCAGGATGCGCCATATCTCAACTTCTCTCTCACTAACAGGAGCAAAACTGATATGACCTCCCTCAGTAGACAACTGAATCCAACCGTCCCCAGCAGGCACAAGCGCAGATACACCTAACCCAGTACCAGGACCTATAACCAATCTCGGTTTACTGCTGAATTCACCAGAATTTATGCGGAGACGTTCTTCTTCAGGGACATGCAACATGCCCAATGCCATGGCAGTAAAGTCATTGACTATTTTCAGACTGTTCACACCAAGCACATCAGCCAGACCCGCGCGAGTAATGCACCAATGATTATTGGTCATATCGATCTCTTCACGATCAACTGGACACGCAAATGCAAGGCATGCACGGCTCACCTCCGATACGGAAACTTTATCCAGATACACCCGGCAAGCTTCATCGATATTGGAGTAATCCGCGCATTGCAATGTTAGCTCCTGCTCCACCTGAGTAGCGCCTTCTGGAACCAAAGCAAACCGCGCGTTAGTTCCACCAACATCACACACCAATGCGTAACTGGTCATCCATTAATCTCCGAAAAATCAAATACAGTAGCGCCTTCTTCAGAACAACTCATCTGATTACGGAATGAGGAGAATAACTCCCTGCCCATAGCCATATGATACTCAACAGGAATAGAGGCTGTTTCCACAGAACGCGACTGCCATTGATCATCAGCAAGCAACTGTAAAGTTCCGTTAACACCATCCAGCCTGATCAAATCACCATCCTGAACTTTAGAAAGGGGGCCGCCTTCTATTGCTTCTGGCCAAACATGAATGGCCGCTGGCACCTTGCCCGACGCCCCTGACATTCGACCATCTGTTACCAGAGCAACCTTGAAACCACGGTCCTGCAACACCCCCAAATAAGGCGTTAGCTTGTGCAGTTCAGGCATGCCTATCGCTTTAGGCCCCTGATTACGAACAACCGCGATAAAATCTTTATCAAGATCTCCTCTTTTGAAAGCTTCAGCAATATCGTCCTGATTCTCGAAAACAATCGCCGGAGCTTCAACAACCCGATGCTGTTCTGCAACCGCAGATGTTTTAATCACCCCACGGCCTAAATTACCCTCTAAAACTTTTACGCCACCATCACTGCTAAATGCCTCTGAGACAGGTGCTAAAACAGCTTTATCCAGAGATAAGCTCGCAGCATCTTTCCAATGGATTTCCCCATCCAACAGAAATGGCTCCTGAGTATATTTTGATAAGCCTTTGCCCATAATGGTCATAACATCTTCATGCAAATAACCCGCAGCCAGCAATTCACGAATCAAAAAACCAACGCCACCAGCAGCATGGAAATGATTTATATCAGCTTCTCCATTCGGGTAAACCCTTGCCAATAAAGGAACAACAGATGAAAGCTCTGAGAAATCATCCCAATTTATGACTATACCGGCGGCACGGGCTATAGCGACAATATGCATCGTATGGTTTGTAGAACCACCCGTTGCCAGCAATGCAACTATGGCATTTACAATCGAACGCTCGTCAACAATTTCATAGAGTGGAGTAAAGCGACCGTTTTTAGCTGTCAGTTTCACAGCTTTTTGAGCAGCTTCACGGGTTAACGCATCCCTCAAAGGAGTGCCCGGATTAACAAAAGTTCCACCCGGCAAATGCAAACCCATAACCTCAACAACCATCTGGTTTGTATTCGCAGTCCCGTAAAAGGTACAAGTCCCGGCACTGTGGTAGGAGTCTGACTCACACTGCAACAATTCCTCACGCCCTACTTTACCTTCAGCATACTCCTGCCTGATACGTGCCTTCTCTTTATTAGGCAACCCACTTTGCATAGGCCCAGCAGGTACAAACACCGTTGGCAGGTGCCCGAAGCGCAGAGCACCAATTAACAGACCGGGAACAATTTTGTCACAGACACCAAGGTACAGTGCAGCGTCAAACATATTGTGTGAAAGTCCAATGGCCGTAGACATAGCAATCACATCACGGCTGAATAAGCTCAGGTCCATGCCTGGCTGCCCCTGCGTAACGCCATCACACATTGCTGGCACGCCTGCAGCTACCTGAGCAACAGAACCCATTTCACGCACAGCACTACGTATTAAATCAGGGTAGACTTCGAAAGGTTGATGGGCTGAAAGCATATCGTTATAGGAATTGACGATAGCTACATTGACAGCATTTGTAAGTTTAAGCGCCTGCTTATCAGACTGCCCACAGGCAGCAAAACCATGCGCGAGATTCCCACAGGAGAGGCTAGAGCGATGCACCCCTTTCTCTTCAGCCTTCTTCATTTGATCCAGATACGCGCTACGACTGTCTTTGCTTCGCTCACAAATACGTGCTGTAACACTTTCTACAATGGGATGCATAGACGCTACTCCTCTACTGAGATAGTTCTATCAATACAGAAGCATATCTCTATTGTTCTTTTATTAATCACATATGCTTAAACCCAGTAAAACCACTCGCTTCAATGATAGCAGTCAACCAATTCTTAGCGCAGCAGGAAGCTGGATTTAGAGAATATTACGTAATATTACACAAATAAACAACATTAACACTTGCTTTTTGCTAAATATTACGTAAATTATGCATGCCTGATAACTTGCTCCGCATACAAAGACCTAAAACAATTAACACAGGAGGCTTAAATGTCTCACATATGCGATACAGAAGCATGGCAGCTCCTTAAACAACATGCCGCAAATGCTAACAATCAACACCTACGAGATTTGTTTGCCAACGACCCGGAACGCTTCAATACCTTTTCGCTGAAAACCCAAAATATCCTTCTCGACTTCTCGAAGAACCTGATAACCACTGAAATTCTCACCAACTTACTGACGCTTGCAAAAGAAGCCGGAGTCGAAGAAAAAAGGGAGAGAATGTTCCACGGCGCAAAAATTAACACAACTGAAAATCGGGCTGTTTTACATACAGCACTTCGTAATCGTACCAACACTCCTGTTTTTGTTGATAATGAAAACGTAATGGATGCCGTAAATCACGAACTTAACCGCATGAAAGAGTTCGTCAATTCGGTACGAAAAGGTCGCAGAAGAGGTTATTCAGGAAAGCGTATAACCGACGTGGTCAATATAGGCATAGGGGGCTCTGACCTCGGACCTCGCATGGTTACACAAGCACTGAAACCTTACGCAGATGATCGCATCAATGTTCACTTCGTTTCTAATGTTGACGGAGTAGAGATAGCTAACGTCTTACGTCCCTTAAACCCCGAAAGAGTGTTATTTGTCGTCGCGTCAAAAACATTTACTACCAGCGAGACCATGACCAATGCTCAAACGGCTCGAAACTGGCTCATGTCCTCTGCTTTTGATGAGCGAGCAGTAGCCAAGCACTTTGTAGCGGTTTCAAGCAATACAGACGCAGTTAAGGCCTTTGGCATAAGCCCGGACAACACCTTCCAAATGTGGGACTGGGTTGGTGGACGCTTCTCTCTCTGGTCTGTAATCGGGTTACCTATTGCACTTTATCTTGGCTTCAAGCAGTTTGAAGAACTTCTCACCGGGGCTCACGAAATGGACATCCATTTCCGAGATGAACCCCTAGAGAAGAACATGCCCACACTGCTGGCACTGATGGGAATATGGAACAGCACATTTCTGGGCCACACTACACAAGCGATCCTTCCATACGACTGGCCTCTGGCCCGCTTTTCAGCCTATCTTCAGCAGGCCGAAATGGAAAGCAACGGCAAATCAATAAACAAGGATGGCGAACCCGTAGCTTATACCACCGTACCAGTGATCTGGGGCGCCCTCGGCATTGATGGCCAACATGCCTTTTATCAATACCTGCACCAAAGCAACACAATTGTTCCTGCCGATTTCATTGGATCTGTAGAAAGCAGCACTCCCGTCAGAGGCCATCATGAGAATTTAATGGCCAATTTCTTCGCACAAACAGAAGCCCTAATGAATGGGATTGATCCTGACGAGGTAAGAAGTAACTTATCAATCAACAACCTCTCCGAGAGTGAAGTGGAACGCTTAACACCTCATAAAGTTCACTCAGGCAACAGACCGACCAATACAATCCTACTTCAACGACTGGACCCAAGGACTTTGGGGGCTCTGATAGCTCTCTATGAACACAAAATTTTTGTCCAGGGGGTTATTTGGGAGATCTGCTCTTTTGACCAATGGGGAGTTGAGCTTGGAAAAACTCTGGCCAAGCAAATCCTACCTGAGCTTATAGACAAAGATACTAATGAGCTACACGACAGCTCGACCTTCAACTTAATCGAATATTTCAAATCAAAGCGAGGTACGTAACACAACAAATCAATCATCCTTTCTAGTTTAAAAGTCTCGGATAGAGGG
>JASBRM010000103.1 GCA_030149405.1 Neptuniibacter sp.
GGAATATCTGGAGTTGTCTAAGTGCCATAATTTTCAGGGCTATCTATTTGGCAAACCTCAACCGATCAGTGAGTTTACCGAAAACTACCTTTCTTCTTCTGCCTGCGCCTGATTAAAACCTCTTAAGTTTTCTTTAAGCAAAAAAAAACCGGCCTTTGAGGCCGGTTTTAAGTACTCGCAGATGATTAAGAAGGGGGGTTAATCATCTGCGTCGTCCTGATCAAACTGGGGGGCGGAGTCTGTTAAAAATCTAATGTTGTCCTCCAGTTTGTTTCGGGAGTCATCATCAGAATCTTTATAACGAACGTCCTGACGAATCAGATTAGCCAGCATGTCTTCGCCAAATGATCCAATTCCTTCAAAACGCTCTAATGAATGGTGACCCATGAAACGGTCCATATTATTCATTAGCTGTCCAAGGTGACGACCATTGTTACCCAGCGGGTTATCCAGTTGCTGAACTTCCTGGTATGCAACCACAGCTGAGTAGCTAACTGACTGGCTCATATTTACATTCAAGTTCATCAATTGGGATTTGTCCATTTCTAATTCAGCTGCTTGTTCAAAAGCATCTTGAACATCACCACTGAAAAAGTCATCAGCGATCAAGTTAATGTCCTGAACCAGTGTCTGGAGTGCTTCCAGCTCCTCTTCATTCAGGTCGCCTTTAACACTGAATTGGTAGTTGCTGCTGTCCGTACGATCAACACCAAAAGAGATCGCTGAGGCATCATCGTCGCTGTAGTAGCCAAGAGAGGTTGTCTCTGTCGCTGAACTATCAAACTTGATGGTGACTTTATCGCCTTCTTTGGTCATTACGTTAAGCGAGAACGATTCAGACTTCGAGTATCGCTCCGCAGCTGAGAGGGAGACCTGTCTGGACGGCGCTGTTTCTACACTACCAGGCGCAAGGCCAGCCAGCGCTTCGAACGTCAGGTCTTGGGTTTGCTCGATTGTTGCAGCGGTTTCATCATTCAGCATACCCAGTTCATCAAGAATCTCGGTTGCTTCTTCAAAACCTCTTTCAACCCCGGCAACAGCTGCATCATACATCTGCAAAAGTCTTTCTTCTGATGCGCCACGGGCTCTGGCATTTTCCAGACCCTGGGCAACAAAATCAGCAATTCTTGATGCAACTTTTTCGGGAGAGTAATCACTGGCATCCATATCTTTCATTTCTGAAAGACTCATACCAGGAATATTTTCTGCTAATTTGGCTACTAACTTATCTGCCGCAGATGCTGATTTACCGCTGGTATCTTTGCCGTCCGCAAAACCACCACTCACCAAGGTTTCCTGGCGAATGTAGCTGTATGCTTCCTGGCTGCTGTATATAACCTGCACGGTGTCCTCCACAGACAATTTATTTCTAACGTCCTCTTTTTATCGCCCGTATTGGTTATTTCTTTACCAGCTTTTTTAAGATTATGAGCCTATTTCAACTTAAATCTTTTAGTTGTTTTAGTAGGTAATTATTTTTCAATAAGTTAGCTCAACTTGCTAATTTAAATTGCATGGTTTTGATTGAGGAATAGTACAGAAAATAACCTGAAATCATTTTCCAGAAGTGAGAATTGTCTCACCAATATCGATTTTATCAGTAGGACCTTTAAGGATGACGATGTCGCCATCAAGCAAAGTGGTATCGGAATTGGGCTCATGTATGGATTGGTCATGTCTGCGGATCATCGCTACTTCCATTTCATACTTAGACAAAGGAAGTTCGCTGAGCATGTGGCCACAGGCATAGCTGGTTTCATTGAGTGGAACAGGGTGCAGGACTTCTTTTATCCGACCACTGGCATCAACCTTATCTGAATGCTGGCCGTGATAGTAACCGTGCAGCATGCTGTAGCGTTCTGCACGGACCTGATTAATCTTTTTCTCGATCTCCTGATGTGAGACTCCCAACATGGATAAAACGTGAGAGACGAGCATCAGGCTGCCCTCCAGAGATTCAGGGATTACCTCTGCAGCGCCCGCTTGTTGGAACAGTTCCAGAGAGGAATCATCCCGTGTTCTGACCAAAATAGGCAGTTCAGGAAAGGTATTTTTCAGATGTTTTAGTGCGTTCAGCGAGCTATCAACATTCGGATAACTCAGAATAAGCATTTTTGCGCGAGCGCCGCCCAGAGCAGAAATTACATCAGCCCGTTTAGCATCACCAAAACAGATGTTTTCACCCGCTGTGGAGGCTTCCATCACTCGTACGGGGTCGTTATCCAGAACAATGTAGGGAATGTTCATGGGTTCCAGAAAACGGGTAATAATCTGGCCAACACGGCCAAAACCACAAATGATGACGTGTTTGTTCAGCGACTGGCTGGCGACCTCTAAAGCTTCTGGTAAAAGAGCATCGGTTTGTTGCTCTGATGTTTTATGCAGCCAACGGCTGAGGCGGTCTGTATGGTTCATCAGAATTGGGGTAATGATCATGCTGGTGATGATGGTTGTTACAGCGATGGCGTTTACATCGGGTGCTATCAATTGATTACCCAAAGCCAGTGCCAAAAGGGCAAAGCCAAATTCTCCGCCCTGACTAAGGCTGAGGCCGGCACGGAGAGAGTTAGCCGGGTCTTTATGTAGCAGGGTACCTAATACAGAGATAAGCAGGGTTTTAATCACAATCAACAGGACCGTGAAGATCACCACCCAGTACCAGTTTTCGATAAGGGAGTGCAGGTCTAACTGCATCCCAACGGAAACAAAGAAGAGTCCCAATAAGACGTCGCGGAAGGGGCGGATATCCGCTTCTAGTTGATAGCGGTAATGGCTTTCTCCCAGCATCATGCCAGCAAGGAAGCCACCTAATGCCATTGAAAGGCCCGCGGCATGTGTTAACCATGCTGCAAGAAGTGCTGCAACCAGCGTGGTTAAGACGAAAACTTCACTGGAACCGCTGTTTGCGGATTCATGAAACAGCATCGGCATGATGATGCGACCAACCAACAGCAGAATGATCAGAAGTGTGGCGCCCTCAAGAAGCATTAACGCCACTTCAGCAGAATTAATTTCCTGATTTTGACCGCCCAGAGCTGGAATCAGAATCAAAAAGAATACGGCAGCCAGATCCTGAAAGATTAACGTTCCAACTGAGAGTTGACCGTGGGGGGTATCCAGTTCGTTTCTCTGAATCAGCTCTTTACTGACGATTGCAGTCGAGGAGAGTGACAGCGCTCCAGCGATCACCAACGCTGTGGTCCAGGTTTGATCGAGTAACAGGCAGATACCAATCAGAATTAAAGAGGTGAATGTGACTTGTAGAGTACCCAGCCCGAACACCGCTTTACGCATGGCAAACATGCGTGAGACCGAAAACTCCAGCCCCAGCATGAATAACAGGAATACAACGCCTAGTTCACTTAAAAGCCCAATGCTGTGGCTATCTTCTACCAAGCCAAAGCTATAAGGACCCAGCAACGCACCGACACTGAGGTATGCAAGCAGTGGCGGCAGGTTTATGCGCCGGAACAGGGTTATAGCAATCACGGCAAAACAAAGTATCGCCAGAAACTGCTCAAAGAAACCCAGTGTCATCGGTTGTTATCCTTTTCAGTAGATGGGATTTACCACATCAGATCATCAGGGATTTTGTAATCTGCATATGGGTCATCTTCATCCGGTTCCTCTTCAGGCTGGATGCGGATCACAAACTCCGGCAAACGCTGCTCTATCTTCTCTGCAAACTTGTCTGGAATAAGGTAAAACTTATCATCAAGGACTGCGATAGCCACTTGCCCGCGAATGAGCTGTCCCTGCAGTTCTTCTGTTACATACAGAGTTTTAACCTTTTTATCATAAGCAAAGTTATATGAGACTTCGGCATCTTCAGGAACTGACAGCTGCTGCTGAGAGATCATCTGACGGCACTGAGCCTCAATCTCTTTGTTGCGGCGTTCCTCTTCGAGTTTCTGATTTAACTCGCGATCACGCTGCTGTTTTTCCAAGCGTTGTTTTTCCAGTTCCTGTTGCTGAATTGCTTTCTCATCAACAACAGTCTGGCCTGATTTACGTGCCTTTTTAGCTTTTTTGTTCTTTTTACGTTTTTCAGTATCCGCCTGTTTTGCTTTCTTCTGATCAACCAGGCCGATATTCAGTAATTGGTCTTTAAGTGAACCTGCCATAACTTACTCTTAGTAACTAAACTGCTATTGGAAGCACTATAACAAAATCTCTTTGATTTCAGATGCTAATACACAAAGTTTTTATGACTTGGGTTCTGGTATAGGGTAGGTTATGCAGTCTTTTGCGAAATCCATTGCTCTTTGCACCGTTTTTAGGAATTTTTATGTCTGGGTTTGACTCTGAACATCCATTTGAACGTCTAGATCCATCCTTTCTGATGGATGCTATAGAGACCAAAGGTTTTTGGTGTGATGGTCGTACCTTTCCGCTGAACAGTTATGAAAACCGCGTGTATCAAGTGGGCATTGAAGACAAAGAACCTCTGATTGCAAAGTTCTACCGTCCTGAACGCTGGAGTAGAGAACAGATTCTCGAAGAACATGAATTCTGTTTTGAGCTTGAAGAGCAAGAGCTGCCGGTAGTTACACCCATTCGGGATGAAAGCGGCGAGAGCCTGTTTGAGTATCAGGGTTTTATGTTCTCCTTGTTTCCACGTAAGGGCGGACATGCACCGGAACTGGATAACCCGGATAACCTGTTTATCCTCGGTCGTTTGCTCGGTCGAATGCACAGCATTGGTAGTGTTAAGGACTTTGAACACCGGCCAGAGATCAATAGCCAGAACTTTGGGCACGATAGCGCTGCGTTTATCAGTGAGCATTTTATTCCGATGGAGCTTAAAGCTGCTTATGACTCGCTCTGTCGAGATCTCCTGCAAGCGGTAGATGAAATACTGAATCGCACGGGTGATATTAAGAAAATCCGCGTTCACGGTGATTGCCACTCCGGTAATATGCTCTGGCGTGATGACGCTCCGCACTTTGTGGATTTTGACGATTCGAGAATGGCGCCTGCGATGCAGGATATCTGGATGCTGCTCTCGGGTGATCGACATGAGCAATTATCCCAGTTATCTGAGATCGTGGATGGTTACAACGAATTTTACGATTTTCAGAGCCGCGAACTGCAACTGATTGAAGTGCTTAGAACTCTTCGCATTATGCATTACAGTGCCTGGTTAGCACGACGCTGGAATGACCCGGCTTTCCCGTATAGTTTCAGTTGGTTTAACACCATGAAATACTGGAGCGAACATATTCTTGAACTGCGGGAGCAGATGGCGTTACTTCAGGAAGCCCCCCTGACTCTGATGTAAGTTAGTATAGGCAGAAACCTGTTCTCTATTTTGAATTGGACTACATATGTTCTCTGATATTGCACTTGATCCCCAGTTAGAAACTAATCTCAAAACGCTTGGTTTTACTGAGGCAACAGAAGTACAGCAACAAACAGTTCCATTGCTGTTAGAAGGCCAGGATCTGTTGGTGAGTGCACCTACTGGCAGCGGTAAAACGGCATCTTACTTAATTCCTATAGTGCAGAGCCTTATCGGGCAAAAGTCCCCAACGCGACAGCCTCGCGCTTTGGCTTTGGTACCTGTGCGGGAGCTGGCGGAGCAGGTTCAGTCCCAGTTTGTCCGCTTAACTGAAAGTTTAGACCTTGAAGCTGTCTCTGTTGTGGGCGGTGAGGATTTTAAAGTTCAGGAAAGAAAACTGGCGGAAGCGGATCTGGTAATTTCAACACCGGGGCGATTAATGCCTCATCTTGAGAATCGTTCGTTGGAACTGGATAGCCTCGACTTTTTAATTCTGGATGAAGCAGACCGGATGCTTGAAACCGGCTTTAAAGACAATCTGGACCAGATTATTGAGGCTTCACCGGACATTCGTCAAACCTTGCTGATATCTGCAACACTGCCTAGCGCTATTCGTAGTCTGGCCAAGAATATTCTGGTAGATGCGGAATGGATTAAAGTCGGTCAAACGCGTGAGGTGTCAGACGAAATTCAACAGTTTATTTTGCTCTCTGATGATCAATCTCACAAAGACAAACAGCTTTGTTGGTTACTGAAAAATGAGAGCTATAAGAAAGCCATAGTGTTTAGTAATAGCAAAACCCAGGCAAAACGTCTGGATGGTTTCTTACGCTACCATAAGTTTAAAGCCGCTCTTTTGCATGGGGATGTACAACAGAAAGGCCGTTTTGCAACTGTTGAAGGTTTCCGCAAAGGGACCACTAACGTGTTGGTGACAACGGATCTGGCATCCCGGGGATTAGATATTGCAGATGTGGATCTTGTGATCAATGTGGAAATGCCGCGCAAGGGCGATATCTATCTTCATCGAATCGGACGCACCGGTCGAGCAGGCACAACGGGGCAAGCCATCTCTTTGATTGATCCGCCTGAATGGAACCTGATGTCCTCAATCGAACGTTACCTGAAAACACGCTTCCAACGGAAGTTCATAAAAGAGCTGGCGGGCCACTTCAAGGGCCCCAAAAAGGTTAAGGCCTCTGGTAAAGCCGCAACCACAAAGAAAAAGAAGAAAACGGCTGGGGCAAAGAAAAAAACTCCTAAAAAGCGTTAGGTTACAACTAAAGCGAACTTTTAATCGTGGGTTGTATGGGTTACTGTTTTTATATACAGTGCTTTCATGATTCTCTATATCGCAGAAAAACCCAGCCTCGGACGTGCCATTGCGGATGTATTGCCAAAACCTCATAAAAAAGAGGATGGCTGTATCCGAGCTGCTAATGGTGATGTTGTCAGTTGGTGTTTTGGTCATCTGTTGGAGCTGGCACAGCCGGATGAATATGATCCGGTCTTCAAAGCCTGGCGGATGGAACATCTGCCCATCCTTCCTGATCAGTGGCTCCTGAAACCGAAAACCAAAACCCGTAAACAGATCGCTTTACTAAGAAGACTGACCAAAGAGGCCGATCAGATCGTACATGCTGGTGATCCGGACCGCGAAGGGCAGTTGCTGGTGGATGAGATTATCTCTTACCTTAAGGTTCCGAATTACAAGCGCGATGCTATGAAGCGCTGTCTGATTAGTGATCTTAATCCAAATGCTGTTAAAAAATCTTTGGCACAGTTACGGGAAAACCGTGAGTTTATCCC
>JASBRM010000105.1 GCA_030149405.1 Neptuniibacter sp.
TTCAGACATAGCTGCTGTTCCAATCTAGTTAAAAAGTCGAACACCGAACTATATAGAAAAGCCAAAAAGTGAACAATAGCGACTCAAGTCTAAATCCCTATTTTTTTGCACACTTAACAGAAAATGCACCAATTTAGAGCAACTCAAAATGAAATGGGTGAGTTATTACCAAAAACCAGGGTAAGTAATGTGAGGGAGCTTTGGAGCTTTTCGGCTTAATCCAGCCACGAACACGGACTTTCGCTCCTTTCAAACCATTAACATTGTAAAAACCTAAGTCCTGCAATTGCTCCACACTGACTTTTACAGCCAATATGTCCTCGAGTTCTAGGATATAACCGTTACGAATCTGCCGGAATGAAGTCACACCGCCCGTTAACACGCGAAATCCAGATTCACCCTGTCCTAGGTCAGCAACATTCTTAACCAGACTAGAAGGAGCTTTCCAAACACCTTTTCCCCGGGCTTGCAGTTCAGCCTTCTTGAGGCACTTTGCAAAATTGAGATTAGGTGGGATAGCTATATGAAATGCGAGCCCCCGATGAAGCATCTGCTCGCTTACCAGCTCACCATCAACAAACAGGTGACCTAACCAGCGCTTATACCGATCTTGAGACTCCTCACCTAGCAATAGTGAGACTTCGGTGGAGTTAAGAATTTGCTTAAGTTCTTGGGTAGCACGGTCAGCCATAAACTCAGCCGACTGATTTTCTTTTTCGGTTTCTGGGGTATTAATCCCAATAATGCGAATTTTGCGCCCATCTTTTAATCTGACGGTATCACCATCATATACATGAGCAACCTCGACATTCTCAGCTTTCTGATCAACAGAGCATAGCGCAAGAACATCGACAGACCAGAAAACAAAAAAGGCGCTCCAAACTGGAAGCGCCTTTTTTAGAATTCGCATTTGCGACAGCCTTATTTTTTCAGGCCGCGAGCACCGAAACGCTTGTTGAAGCGATCGATACGACCACCAGATGTTGCTTCTTTCTGTTTACCTGTGTAGAACGGGTGGCAAGAAGAACAAACATCCAGGTGAATATCTTTACCTAGAGTAGACTTAGTTTTTACAACATTACCGCAAGAGCAAGTAGCAGTAATTTCAGTGTATTCCGGATGGATACCAGCTTTCATGACAAACCTCATTTATTCATGCCGCCACCTGATCTTCTGCCAGGCACCGCATTGATTTAAACTACCGGCCACAATTACCGGTGCGTTAAGTAGGCGGCGAATTATACGCATGCATATAACGCTTAGCAACCAATAACAGATTATTTAGTAAACAGTATTTCGAATGAGCATATTGCGCCTTGCAGTTCCAAGCCCGCTTCGCAGGCTTTTTGATTACCTCCCTTCTGAAGGGTGCAATATTGATGAACTGAAACCCGGCGTCAGAGTTCGGGCACCTTTTGGTAATAGAGACCTGATCGGCATCCTGATCGAGATCACTGAAACCAGCGAATTTGACCTGAATAAATTAAAGCCAGCAAAAGAAATACTGGATACCGAGCCGCCACTGCCTCAACACCTATTTAAAATTACCCGTTGGGCTGCAAACTATTATCAGCACCCAGAGGGGGATGCTTTCCAGCAGTCCCTGCCAGTACTTTTGAGAAAAGGACACCCTTGTGAGTACCAACATGAAATTTTGTGGCGAAAAACAGCTTCCGCTTCACTGGACCAGATAAAAGCCAACGCGAGTCGACAGAGAGAACTGTTAAACCTTCTGATTGAGCATCCCAACGGGATAAGCGAAGACGCAATCCGAGCAGAAGGCGGACAAACTCAAAACCTTAAAACGCTTGAAGCTAAAGGGCTGGCCGAATCCTTTCATCGTGAACATCCTGCTCATCATGTAGACATGCTTCATGAAGCGCCACTGAGTTTAAATAAAGAGCAGCATGAATGCCTGAAAAAGATCAATGCCAACATAAACAAGTTTTCAGTATTTCTATTAGAAGGTGTCACTGGTTCTGGCAAAACTGAAGTGTATCTTCAGACCATCGAAAAGACCCTAACTGAAGGCAAACAAGCATTAGTGTTAGTCCCTGAAATAGGACTGACTCCACAAACCATCAGCCGTTTCAAAAAACGCTTTAATGTTCCAATCGTCGCCCTTCACTCTAATCTAACTGATAGACAGCGACTTGATGCCTGGTTACAGGCTCGCGAGGGCGTAGCAAAAATCATCATCGGTACACGATCCGCAATTTTCACGCCAATGGCCAACCCTGGGGTGGTTATTATAGATGAGGAACACGACACCTCATTCAAACAACAGGATGGGTTTAGATACTCAGCACGCGATATCGCTGTGTACCGAGCAAAAGAAGAACAGATACCCATCATACTTGGTAGTGCTACTCCATCATTAGAATCGATGCATAACGCGATTAATGGCCGTTTCTACTGGCTTAAGCTCACTCAACGTGCCGGAAATTCTACCCCTCCTAAATTTCAGCTTTTGGATATTCGGCAGCAAAATTTATATGAAGGGCTTTCCGAGCCACTCACAGGCAGTATCAAAAAGCACCTGGAGGCAGGAAACCAGGTATTAGTTTTTTTAAACAGGCGCGGGTATTCACCCACACTCACCTGCCATGATTGTGGCTGGATCGCTGACTGTGAACGCTGTGATGCTCACATGACTCTACATCGTTCACCACCTCGACTGCATTGTCATCACTGTGACCACCAACAAAGCATTCCAGCAACATGCCCTAGCTGTAACAGCCACCAGCTAAAACCCGTGGGAGCAGGGACTGAACGCACAGAACAAGCGTTACAGCAGCTATTTCCTGATTTCCCGGTAATTAGGGTAGATCGTGACAGCACCCAAAAGAAAAATGCCATGCATGAAATCATGCATCAGGTAAATACAGGTAAACCCTGTTTACTCGTTGGTACTCAGATGCTGGCGAAGGGGCATCACTTCCCGAAGGTAACTCTAGTGGCTATTTTGAATGCCGACAGTGGCTTATTCAGCTCAGACTTCAGAGGCATGGAGCGTACCGCCCAGCTCATTCTTCAGGTAGCAGGTCGTGCAGGTCGATCGGATCAACCGGGTGAAGTATTAATGCAAACCTATCATGCCGACCACCCTACCCTACTTACATTGATTGAGAATGGATACAGTGCATTCGCTCAAGAAGAACTACACAACCGGCGTATTGCGACACTGCCTCCTTATACTCACTACGCCTTACTGAGAGCCGAGGCCCCCCATCAAGGCCGCGCCGAATCGTTTTTAGGTGCACTGCGTCAACAATTGGAAGATGACCTTCTCTTGCCAGAACACGTTCACTGGATCGGCCCGTTTCCATCAAACATGGAGAAAAGAGCCGGCATGCATCGTGCCCAGCTTATGATTTATGGCCAAAATCGCAAATCTCTACACCACCTTCTATCCAATCTTTGCTGGTACCTCGAACAGAATAAAGAAGCCCGCAAAGTCCGCTGGTCCATTGATGTCGACCCAGCGGATACTTTTTAGACTGCAGCGCAACATTCCACTTAACAAAACCACATTTAGAAGTGATAATACGCGGTTCTTCCAAGGCCTCATTGCGGAGTACCAGAATCCGCTCCACAGGCTAATGACTGATTCCAAACGGTAAGCGCACTCGAATGAAAGAGATTATTGCAGAACTGATCGATTCTGCCCTGAAAAACCTGATTAATGACGGCACGTTGCCGGAAGATATTCAACCTAAAATCATGGTTGAAAATACCCGTGATAAGAGCCATGGCGATTATGCGTCAAATATCGCAATGACGCTTGCCAAAGCCGCAAAAAGCAACCCGCGTCAGTTGGCTGAAAAGCTTGTCGCTGCGTTACCGGAATCAGAAAACCTGAAGAAAACAGAAATTGCCGGCCCAGGTTTTATCAACTTTTTTATCAGTGGCGCATCTACCAGCAGCCTGATAAAAACGATTCTCGAGAAGAAAAACAGCTACGGTCACAACACTGATGGCGCTGGCAAAAAAGTGCAGGTTGAGTTTGTTTCCGCAAACCCTACTGGCCCACTGCATATTGGTCACGGTCGCGGCGCGGCTGTTGGTGATTGCTTATGCCGCTTGATGGAAGCAACTGGCTGGGATGTCACTCGAGAGTTTTATTACAACGATGCCGGTCAGCAGATCAACAATCTGGCACTTTCAGTTCAGGCACGCTGCAAAGGCTTAACGCCCGAAGATGAAAGCTGGCCTGCCGATGGCTATCGTGGCGACTACATTGTCGAACTAGCCGAAAGCTTTATGCGCGGTGATACAGTTAAGTCAGAAGACCAGACATTCACTGGCACCAAAGACGCTGATGACTTGGAAGCTATTCGCCACTTCGCAGTTGCTTACCTGCGCCATGAACAGGATCTGGACCTGAAAGCCTTCGCGGTAGATTTTGACGTTTTCTTCCTGGAATCGTCCTTATACACCGAAGGCAAAGTAGACGCGGCTGTTGAAACACTGATTGAAAACGGATTCACCTACGAAAACGAAGGGGCACTCTGGCTACGCACAACCGACTTTGGCGACGATAAAGACCGGGTAATGCGCAAAAAAGACGGCGGCTACACTTACTTTGTGCCGGATGTTGCTTACCACCTGAACAAATGGCAGCGCGGTTTCGACACTGTCATTAACGAACAAGGTGCCGATCACCACAGTACCATTACTCGTGTTCGTGCGGGTTTGCAGGCCCTTAAAGCCGATATTCCTCAAGGCTGGCCTGATTACGTTCTTCACCAGATGGTTACCGTTATGAAAGGCGGTGAAGAAGTTAAAATTTCCAAACGTGCAGGTAGTTATGTCACCCTGCGCGATCTGATTGATGAAGTTGGCCGTGACGCCACCCGCTATTTCCTTGCAGCTCGTAAATCAGATAGCCATCTGAACTTCGATATTGATTTGGCGCGCTCAGAGTCATCCGACAACCCGGTTTACTATATCCAGTACGCTCACGCACGCGTTTGTTCCATCTTCCGTAAGCTTGAAGAAAACAATATGAGCTGGGATGAGGAAACAGGTATCGCCGCTCTGGATAGCCTTGAGCTTGAATCCGAAAAGAATCTGGTTGTTAATCTCGGCCGCTTCCCAGAGGTCGTGCGTAATGCAGCCAATGCTCGTGAACCACACCAGATCGCCAATTATCTTCGCGATCTGGCAGGTGATTTCCACACTTACTACAACTCTGAAAAGACTCTGGTTGAAGATGCAGATGTGCGCAATGCCCGCCTAACATTAGCCGTTGCGGTACGTCATGTACTGGCAAACGGACTCCATCTTCTGGGTGTATCAGCACCGGAGTTGATGTAACTAATGGCATCCAGAAGAGACTACGCCAAAAATAAGCGCGGCAAAGCTTCTGCAAGTCGCGCAAAATCCTCGCCCAAGAAAGCGCCCACAAAAAAGCGCTTTCCCAGAGGATTATTGGCAATCACTCTTCTCTTACTCGCAGGGCTGGGTTATGGGCTGTATAGCCTCACGCAAGTAGATCCGGAAAAAGCTACGACCCCGCTTACACATGCAAAACCAAATGAAAAGAAAGCAGTTAAACCTAAACCTGTAGAAAAAGCCCCACAAGTGGTCGAGAAATCGATTAAATCGTCTGAGAACGACAATCGGTTTGAATTCTACGACATGCTGAAAAAGAGCGAAGTGGAAACACCTCAGGTTGATGCTTATAAATCAACACCACGGGATGCTAAAACTGAGCATACCTATTTACTGCAGGCAGGCTCTTTCAAAAGCAAATCAGATGCTGAAAGAATGCGCGCTCAGCTAATTTTGCTTGGTCTGCCTAATGTCCATACCGATACCAGCAAGAGTGATAATGGCACCCTTTGGTATCGTGTACGCCTTGGTCCGTTTGATAATCGTTCAAGACTTTCCAAGGCTTATGACAAGCTGGTACAACAGAATATTCAGCCACTTCGAATCAAACAGAAGTAACTCCTCTTATTTGGCCTTGAATTTCCTTCAATTGGCTCCATCTTTGTTTTAACTATTCAACGGCACCTTCATTTTTATGGTGCCCCTACAACTCCC
>JASBRM010000131.1 GCA_030149405.1 Neptuniibacter sp.
TCAACTACCGGGGAGTAGGTTTCTAAGTACTTCATTTTTAGTCTAAACCAGACAACATGCAAGACATCAGCTGCTGTCTGAAGCAAAAAGTCTCTTTCAAATTTAATACATCAAGCGTTTTCATTTGATGACTTGAGTGAAACACTTTGCGACAGATTATTCCCATTTCGGACAGTTCATGCCCATTCAAAATCCCAAAAAATACAAAAAACCTTATAAAACAGACACATAATTTTTTGGCACCACTCTTGCTGTTCATTATTTATACAGGATTAACTCTTTAATCTGTTTTGTAGAGATTGAGCGAGGCAAATTATGTCAACCACAATACAAAGCCGACTGGACAACGAAAATGTCCAATACGCCAACAGCGGTGGTATAAGTCAGAATAATTCAGCAGAACATTTCGTTCCTGCTTTTAAAAATGTGCATACCGGTGAAATTGCTCTTTCAAGATACTCCAACGGTAAATCCGCCCCTTTTCATCTGATCGACGGTTTGCCTGATTCCTGGCTTTCCAAAGAAGGAAATCATAAAGATCTAGAAGCATTCATCATTTCAGGGTTTGTTCGTTTTGGAAGATTCTTTGATCGCCAGGAAGCAGCTGATTTTATTGAGCAGTGAGCCTGAATAAATTTATAAGAGGTAGAATCAAAAAAGGCCACCTTTCGGCAGCCTTTTACTTATTCAATATGGATCCATCGATTACGCGATTTTAGGATCCAACGAACCTGTCTCGTATTGAGCAGCCATATCTTCCAGAGAAATAGAAGTCAGTTTGTCGGCGTTACCCGCTGTGCCAAACGCTTCGTAGCGGTCGACACAGATATCAGTCATCGCTTCCATAGTTTTCTTCAGATATTTACGTGGATCGAATTCTGCTGGATTTTCAGCCATGAACTTACGAATCGCACCCGTAGAAGCCAAACGCAGGTCAGTATCGATGTTAACTTTACGTACACCGTACTTGATACCTTCAACGATCTGCTCAACCGGCACACCGTAAGTTTCTGGGATACCACCACCAAATTCATTGATAACTGCCAACCACTCCTGCGGTACAGAAGAGGAACCGTGCATTACCAGATGAGTATCTGGGATGCGGTCATGAATCGCTTTGATGCGGTCGATTGCCAGAATGTCACCTGTAGGTGGGCGAGTAAACTTGTATGCACCGTGAGAAGTACCGCATGCAATTGCCAGAGCGTCTACGCCAGTTTTCTGAACAAAGTCCGCTGCTTCATCTGGGTCGGTCAGCATCTGATCGTGTGACAGAGTACCTTCAGCGCCAACACCATCTTCTTCGCCCGCCTGACCCGTTTCCAGAGAACCCAGACAGCCCAGCTCACCTTCTACAGAAACACCACAAGCGTGAGCCATTTCTACAGTGCGACGAGTTACATCAACGTTGTACTCATAGCTTGATGGAGTCTTACCGTCGTCCATTAAGGAACCATCCATCATTACAGATGAGAAACCCATTGCAATTGAACGCTGACAGATAGCAGGAGAGGTACCGTGGTCCTGATGCATACAAACAGGGATGTGCGGAAACTCAGCAATCGCTGCTTCAATCATATGACGCAAGAAGTTAGAACCTGCATATTTACGTGCACCGGCAGATGCCTGAACAATAACTGGAGAGTTAGTCTTGTTTGCCGCTTCCATAATAGCGCGCATCTGTTCCAGGTTGTTCACGTTGAATGCTGGGATACCGTAGCCGTTTTCAGCAGCGTGATCCAGCAGCTGACGCATGGAGATCAAAGCCATTTTGTCACCTTTAAATTGTGGTTAACTTTGCCCGAAGGCAGTGTCCAAATGTGTAGATGGGCAGAGTGTACCACCCATCGAATCATATTCAGAGTTCAGAATTTCAGGGCTAAGCCCTTCTCTGATCTCTTAAGCGTTCTTAGCTTCTAAAGCAGCTACTGCTGGCAGCTTCTTACCTTCTACGAACTCAAGGAACGCACCACCACCAGTGGAGATGTAAGAAACTTTGTCTGCAATATCATATTTGTCTACAGCTGCCAGTGTGTCACCACCACCAGCAATGGAGAAGCCCTGGTTTTCAGCAATGGCCAGAGACAAAGTCTTAGTACCTTCGCCAAACTGGTCAAATTCAAATACGCCTACAGGGCCGTTCCAGATAATTGTACCGGCATCTTTAAGCAGCTCGGCAAGATTCTGAGCAGACTGTGGACCGATATCCAGAATCATGTCATCTTCAGCAACATCATCAACTGACTTCACAGTCGCTTCAGCAGTCTCAGCAAACTCTTTAGCAACAACAACATCAACTGGCATAGGGATGTTTACTTTCTTCATCAGATCCTGTGCAACAGGAATCAGATCGTGTTCGCACAGAGATTTACCCACTGGTTTACCTGCAGCGGCCAGGAAAGTATTCGCGATACCACCACCAACAATCAACTGATCAACCTGATCAGACAATGCAGTCAGAACTTCAAGTTTAGTCGATACTTTAGAACCGCCAACGATTGCTGCCAGTGGGCGAGCTGGTTTGTCTAACGCTTTACCCAGTGCGTCCAGTTCACCTGCCAGCAGAGGACCTGCACAGGCCACTTCAGCAAATTTAGCTACACCGTGAGTAGATGCCTGAGCACGGTGAGCCGTACCGAATGCATCCATCACATAAACATCACATAACGCAGCCATTTTCTGAGACAACTCTTCATTGTCTTTTTTCTCGCCAACATTGAAGCGCACGTTTTCAAGCAGAACCAGTTCACCTTCTGCTACTTCAAAACCGCCATCCAACCAATCTTTGATCAGCGGAACTTCACGATCCAGCAGTTTGGAAATATGGTTAGCAACAGGCTGTAGTGAAAACTCTTCGTTGTACTCACCTTCCGTTGGTCGACCCAGGTGAGACATAACCATTACTTTCGCGCCCGCTTTCAATGCCAATTCAATCGTTGGCAGAGAAGCACGGATACGTGCATCAGAAGTTACTTCACCATTTTTCACTGGTACGTTCAGGTCTTCACGGATCAGAACGCGCTTGCCGCTCAGATCCAGTTCACTCATTTTCAGTACGCTCATTGACGTGCCCTACTTAATATTTCAAAAGTTTAAGAATTCGTTTCTTCTGCGGGGTATCCCTGACCTAACCAATGCTGAGCCACATCCAGCATTCGATTGGCAAATCCCCACTCATTATCAAACCAGCAGACAAGCTTAATCATCTTGCCTTCAGATACACGCGTCTGAGTCCCGTCCACAATTGCAGAACGAGAATCGCGGTTGAAGTCTACCGAAGCATGAGGCTCTTCGGTATACCCTAATAGTCCTTTTAATGGCCCCTGCTCAGAGGCCAGATGGAAGATATTATTTATCTCATCCACATTGGTTGTGCGCTTAACATTAACCGTAAGATCCATCATCGAAACATTGATGGTAGGCACACGCATATGCAGACACTGGAACTTACCTTCCAGATGCGGCAACAGGCGATCAATCCCTTTAGCCAAGCCCGTATCTACGGGAACAATGGATTGCATCGCGCTACGCGTCAGGCGCAGATCTGTTTGATGGTAACTATCAATCACCGGCTGATCATTCATTGCGGAATGGATTGTGGTTGTAACACCGTTCACTATGCCCAACTCTTGATCCAAGAGCTGCAATACAGGAATCAGACAATTGGTAGTACAGGATGCGGCAGATACAACGCTGTGCTCAGGCTTGAGCTGATCTTCATTGAGGCCAAAAACAATGGTGCTATCAACATCAACCGTTGCCGGCTGAGAAAACAATAACCGTTTAGCACCACTTTTAACGTGCAGATCTGCCATTGCTCTTGATTTGAAAGATCCTGAACACTCAAATAAAAGGTCTATGGAAAGATCACCCCAGGGCAGATCTACGGCATCTGATTCACTCAGAACCTCAATGGCATCGCCGTCGATCAATAGCTGCTTACCATTATTTTCTACAGAAACCGGAAAACGACCATGGGTGGTATCGTATCGAGTCAGGTAAGTAACGGTATCCAGATCAGACAGCTCATTAATGGCAACAACCCGAAACTGTTTCTGGAGACCATTTTCATAAATCGCGCGCAGCAGACACTGGCCAATTCGACCATATCCATTGATTGCAACACGATAGCTCAATCTACTTACCTTCCCTAAAACTGAAAACGGCCCGCATCTGGCAGGCCGTTAATAGTGTGCGAGTTACAGTACAGACTTAACTGTTTCTACAACGTTTTCAGTTGTGAAACCGAAGTGTTTGAACAGATCACCTGCAGGTGCAGATTCACCGAAGGTA